>JBNMOZ010000184.1:0-9651 GCA_051276005.1 Bradymonadia bacterium
CAGCTGCGGTCTACGTCGATGATGATGTCGCCCGCGGTCGTCGCGAGCTTGACCGCATACTTGTCGGGGGCCTTCTCGGTCAGCTTGCCGGGCTCGAGCAGCGCCGGGTTGACCACGACCGCAGCGATCGGGGCGACCGCGGCGGCTTTGGAGACCGGTGCGCCTGTGAGCGCGGGCGCCTTCGGGGCGGGCGCGGATGCAGGCGCCTTGTCGGCCGAGGCGGGGGCCTTGTCGGCCGAGGCGGGGGCCTTATCGGTCAAGGCAGGCGCCTTGGACGCCGGCGTCTTGGTGTCTTTGGTGGTGTCCTTCGACTCGCCGCCACAGGCAGCAAGGCTTGCGACGAGGCTCACGGCGAGAAACGCGCGCAGGATCGACATTCAGCAACTCCAGTTGAGGTGCGGGGAGTCTACTCGTCTGCGCCCTCGAAGAAAACGAGGCTGACGCGCCGTGCGCGTCGGCGGGCTAGGGCAGGCGGCTGATCGACAACGTATATCCGCCTTGGCTGCCCTGCTCTTCGTCGAGATATCCGTCGGCGAAGATGTAGATGACCTGCGCGGCTTGCAGATCGAGCGCCGCCGCGCTGCCCAACTCGACCCCGGCGCGAGCGTCGTCGTCGTTGCACGCCAACTCAGCCTCCGGCGCGCGGCAGCTGTTGCGCACGTACAGCACGGTGTCGTGATCCGCATCCGGCGCGAGGGTGATCAGATACGCGCCATCCTCAGGCGCCACGAAGACGTACGCGTCCTCGCCTGCTCCGCCGCCGCACGAGGCAAAGTTACGCGCCTCGACCGCGCCAGACGTGTCGCCCACGGCGGTCCAGCCGGCGTCATCGGGCAGGGCGTTGAGGTCGATGACCGCCCACGCTTCGGGGCAGGTCGTATCAGCCGCGGCGCAGATCGGCGCTACGCCGCTGTCGTCGCACACGGACGGCGCGGTGCAGATCGACAACGCCCCAAGTGGGTCACAGGCGTCGCCATCGTCGCGGATCGGTGGGGCCTCAAGCGGCGCGTCGATGGGCGCGCTGCGCCGGCCGGTCGTGTCGACGACCCAGATGCGGGCGGCCGCGATCTGCAAATCGTCGGGCAGGCCGGGCGCGGCGTACGTGCCCTCAAATGCGCCATCCGCCTGTTCGAGCGTGTCGAACGGCAGCTCGAAGGGCGGATCGCCCAGGACGATCTCACCCGCGTCGTCGAGCAGCACCAGCTCGAAGCGCGACACGTCGTCTTGCGGATCGAGGCCCGTGATGATCAGGCCAAGCGCAGACGTCTGGGCACTGTAATACGCCGACACCGCTTCGATGACGGGGGCGTCCGCGGCCAGGCAGACACCGCCAGCGGCGTCCTGCAGGCAGGCCGATCCGTCTTCGCAAACGTTCAAACCGCCAACGGGATCGCAGGCCGCGTCGCGGGCGACAACCGGCGGCGCCTCGACGGCGACCTCGAACGGCTCGCTGACAAGGTTGGCGCGATCGGTGACTCGAACGCGGGCGCGCGCTGCGTCGATCGGCCGGAAGATCTCGATGGAGTAGTGGCCGGCGAAGGTCCCATCGATCTGGCTGAGTTCGGCGAATGGCAACTCGACCGGGTCCTCGAACAGGGGCTCGCCGTCCGCGTCGAGCAGCTCCAGAAGCAAGCCCACGACGTCATCCTCGGCATCGAGGCCCTCGACCGTGATCCCGACGCTGACGCTGGCCGGGTTATACAAGACCGCAGCGCGCATGATCGCGGGCGCGCTGACCGGCACGCAGCGGGTCGCGCCGTCGGTGCGTCGGCAGTCGGTGCCATCTGCGCAGCGATGGGCCAGGCGGGCGGCATCGCATTGAGCGTCGGCTTCGATGATCGGCAGGGGCACGATCTCGAAGTCGACCGGGGCGCTGCGGCCTCCGGCGCGATCGATCACGACGACCTGCGCCATCACGGGCGCGCCCAGCAGGTCGGCGACATCCAGCGCCTCGTCGAACGCCACTTGTACGGCAAACTCCGCCAAGCCCGAGGCCGCGGGGATCTCTTGAAGATACGGACCGCCCACCACGGCGCTGTCGGCGTCGAAGAGCCCGACTTCGAGCGCGTGGGCGTCGAAGGTCGCGTCGGTGCCGTTGACGTGTAGGACCAATCGCCGCTCGTCCTCAAATGCTGCACCGTCCACAATGGCGGGCGGCGTCGCCAGCGCGCAGATTGGATCGACGCCCGGGGCCGCCAAGCAGATATGGGCTGCGACGCAGGTGTTTACGATGCCGTTGGGATCGCAGGCGGCGTCGGCCGCGAGCGCGATCCGGTCTTGAAACGCAAGGTCCAAGACATCGGCGACGTTGCCGCGTGCGTCGGTGACCTGCACGCGCACGCTGTCGGCGTTGGGTTGATACGGCAGGTCGGCGAGCGCCAACGCCAGGGTCGGGCGCCCAACCACGTCCGCGATGTCGACCGCATATCCAGAGCCGTCGACGAGCCGGCCATTTGTGTATTGCGCGAGCTCGACCGCGACGATGTCACCGTTGGGGTCGGCGAGGTCGAGCCGGATGGTCGTGGCGTCAGCGCCTGACCAGGCTTCGCCGGCGTTGATCGTGGGGGCGGTGTCTTCGTCGGCGCGGACGATCGTCAGCGCGAAGTCGACACCCGGCGCGTTAAACGTGTCGACGACTATGTATATTGTCTGATCCGCGGCCAACTCCGCATGCGTCAGGCTGCGCAGGTCGTAGCCGACGTCATCGCTGCAGGCCAATTCGCTGCCGGGATTGGTGCACTCGGTCCGAATCGACAGGACCGTGTCGGCCTCAGCCGCCGTCCCGCTGACGAGGCTGAAGGTCCAAAAGCCGTCGGCCGTGGCGGTAAAAGGCACGACGCCCTCGGGCCCGCCGCCCGCGCACCCCGGACTCATCGTTCCGGAGACTTCACCCGTGAATCCGAGCACTTGCCAGACGTCATCTTCGATCAGTTCGGGCACCACATCGAGCAGCGTCAGATCGCCGCAGACCGGCACCCCGCCGCCCTCGCCACCGTCTCCACCGATACCGCCCTCGCCTCCGGCGCCACCCTCGCCACCGACGCCGCCCTCGCCACCGACGCCGCCCTCGCCACCGACGCCGCCCTCGCCACCGACGCCGCCTTCGCCACCGACGCCGCCTTCGCCACCGACGCCGCCTTCGCCACCGACGCCGCCTTGTCCGTCCGCGCCGCCCGGGCCCTGATCGGCACCGTCGACGGCCGCGATGGGCTCACACCCCGCGCAAATCAGCGCGAGCGCACAGATCGCGCCCCAGCCGTATGTATGTCGTCGCATCTGTCGTCCCCGATATGTGATCACGCCGACCGTACTCGCGCGCCGCGCCCATTTCCAATCGTCGATGCGCGCGTGAAGCGGATCTATTCGGCGAAGAAGCCTCGAATTTCGTCGGCGCGGTCGTGGGCGTCGTCGCGGCCAATCTGAATCAGACGGCGGGCGAACGCGCCATCGAAGAGGATGTATGAGGCGATGTCGTCTTCCCAGGTCGCGCCGCGCCGCCCGGCATGCTTGAGGAGCCATCGCGCGATGAACCCCAGGCCCAGGCGGTCAACGTTGTCGCGCAGGTGCTCGCCGGCCAGGCGCCCCAAATCCTTACTGGGCTGAAAAACCAGCGCGTCGAGCTTGCGATACGGCTGCCCGCGGGCGCTGGTCACGACGGTGTCGATGCGGGCGCGCACATCATCGGCCAGCGTGGTGTCGAGCACCTCCATCATCCGATTGAAGCGCTTGAGCACCTGCAGGTCGTAGGCGATCGGATCGAGCAGCAGGGCGTTGAGCACCTTGCCTATCAGGAAGAGCGGGTTGGGGTAGTTCTCTTCGGCAGCGACCGCTGCGGCCTCCGGCGCGGCCCCCTCGTGCATCAGTGAGATCACCATGAGCCGGTCGGCGCCCGCACGGATCGCCGGCGCGATGGGCGTGTTGAAGCGAATGCCGCCGTCGCAATACCAGTTGTTTCCGATTTGTCGAGACGGGAACACCACCGGGATCGCCGACGACGCCAGCACGTGCTCGGCGGTGATCGGTCCGGCCTGCGAGACGCGCCGCGGGTCTCGAGACGGCTTGAAGGTGCATGCATCCGACGTGTCATAGAACATGCACGTGCGGCCCGTCGCGATGCGCAGCGCCGCGATAATCAGCGCATCCACGCGCCCCTCGCGCACGTTGCGATGCAGCTGTTGCCAGGGCACCGCGTCGCGCACCAAGGCCTCCAAAGCGCTCGTATCGAGCAGCGAAGTGCCCATCATGGGCTGGCCGCGCAAGCGAGAGAGCAGGCGACGCGCGCCGACAAGGCGCAGCGGATCGACCCTGAGATGTACGGGCAGCTTGAGGTCTGACCACAGCCGCGCGAGCGCCGCCGTCCCCATGTCGCCGCGATGCGCATGGGCGGCCAAGAAGGCCGTATTGATCGCGCCGACTGATGCGCCGGTAAAAACCTGAAACGGCGCCGGATCATCGGGGCCCAGGCCGAGCACCTCGGTCAGACCCAGGAGCACGCCAACGCCATAGGCGCCACGCGCGCCGCCACCAGAGAGCACCAGACCGGTCTTTGGACGTGTCATGTCCTCATCATGGGCGGTCGGCCGCGGCTTGTCAGCGCTTCTTCGTGCCGATCGCGTCGCGGGCATGCTCATCCGCAGCCGCACCCGCACGTGCGCCAGCAAACCGACGGCCGACCGCCCGCATCGTCGTCGCGTCCCGCAGCCAGCCGCCTGGGTCAACTCGCATGCCGTCTTCAATGACTGGCGCTGCGATTCGTCGGGCAACGGTTCGTCTGGCAACGGTTCGTCGATCGACCGGGGGCGCCAACTTCGGGACGGCTTGTCAGCGCGTCTCGGACGGCGTATCGAATCGACACGGCTTGATGTTACTTGCGCCCACCGGCCGTCGTAAGGCATCGGAGTATGGCGCAAAATACTGATGATCAGGGGGAGCATCCATGAACACCGACAACGTGCACGACTGGGTTCAGGACTACTACGGCAAGGTCCTCGCGAAGAGCGAAGACCTCAAGACCAACGCCTGCTGCGCCACCGGCGCCCCCCCGGCGCGGATCCTCGATCTGCTACAGCACGTGCACACCGATGTGCTCGATCGCTTCTACGGTTGCGGCTTTCCGGTGCCCGAGGCCCTCGAAGGCGCGACCGTCGTCGACCTGGGCTGCGGCACCGGACGCGACGTCTACCTCATCAGCCAGTTGGTCGGTGAGCGTGGCATGGTGCACGGCATCGACATGACCACCGAGCAGCTCGACATCGCCAACAGCACGCTCGCCTGGCACACCGAGCGCTTTGGCTTTAAGAAGCCGAACGTGGCGTTTCACCAGGGCTATATCGAAGATCTCTCACAGATCGCCGACGCCAGCGTCGACGTCGTCGTGTCCAACTGCGTGGTCAACCTCAGCCCGCGCAAAGACATCGTGATGAAAGAGATCGTCCGTATCCTCAAGCCGGGCGGCGAGTTCTACTTCAGCGACGTGTTCGCTGATCGCCGCCTGCCTGATGAGATCGCCTTCGACCCCATTCTGCATTCGGAGTGCCTCGGCGGCGCCATGTATCGCCCTGACTTCATCAGCCTCGCCAAGCAGGTCGGCTTCCCCGATCCACGCGTCATCAACGAGGCGCCCATCACTATCCAAAACGCCGAGATCGAGAAGAAGGTGGGCGCGGCGCGCTTCGAGTCGGTCACCCTGCGCCTGCTCAAGCTCGCCGATGTCGATGAGCTCTGCGAAGACTACGGCCAGATCGCCGTCTACAAGGGCACCATGCCCATCGGCAAGCTGTTCAAGCTCGACGATCATCACGTCTTCGAAGCCGGCCGCCCCGAGCGCGTCTGCGGCAACACGGCAGCCATGCTCCAGCAGACCCGTTTTGCCGAGCACTTCACCATCATCGGCGATACGTCGGTGCATTACGGCGCCTACCCCTGCGATCCGACCATGGCGGCCACCATCTACCTCGACGAGGACGGTGGCGGCGCCAGCTGCTGCTGAATCGCGGGCGACTGAATGATCATTCACTGACGTCTTGCGCCCGCCCTGCCACTTCCCGCAGGCTGTGCGCAGGAGTTTGCGATGCGATGGTTATGTGGGATTCTTCTTCTTGCTTCGGCATGTACACCGATCGATCTTCCGATCGATCCGTTCGAGCCGGGCCTGCCTGACGCGCCACCGCCGCCTGCGCCGATCGTGCTCTGCCATGGCTTCTTCGGCTTCGAAGAGTTCGCTGGCCTGGGCTTCTTGACCTACTTCTACGAAGTCGCAGACGATCTGCGCGCCAACGGCGAGCGCTTGGTCTTCACCCCCACGGTCGACCCGTTCAACGACAGCCTCGTGCGCGGCGCACAGCTCGTCGAACACATCGCCGACATCCGCGAGACGACCGGTGCCGACCGGGTCATCCTGATCGGGCACTCCCAAGGCGGGCTCGATGCGCGGGTGGCTGCGCATCTTGAACCCGAATGGATCGAAGCCGTCGTTACGTATGCGACGCCCCATCGCGGCTCCGCGGTCGCCGACTTTGCGCTGGGCATCGTGCACCTCGATCGCCTCGACGATCTGCTCGACGCGCTCACGCGACTCATCGCGGCGCCGCTCTACGATGCCGTCGGTGAAGAGACCCAGGTCAGTCAGGCCATGCGGCTGCTGTCGAGCGCCGGCGCAGCCGACTTCAACCTCGCGGTCCCCGACGCGCCCGGCGTCGCCTATTACTCCATCGCGGGTCGAACCGACATGCGCCTCTCGCTCAACGCCTGCGCAGCGGGCGATCGGCCCGACTTCATCCGGCGCTACGATCTCGTCCGCGATCCTGTCGACCCGTTGTTCTTGATCCCCGAGGCCATCGCGGATGGTCCCTGGGGCAACGTCGCCAACGATGGCCTCGTGACCGTCGAGTCTGCCCGCTACGGCCGTTTCCTCGGCTGCGTACCCGCCGACCACCTCGACCAGATCGGCCAACTCTTTGGCGACCGCCCGGGGCTCGTCTCCAACTGGCATCACAAGACGTTCTTCCGCGACCTGACCGGCTGGCTGCGTGCGCAGGGGCACTGAGGCTCGTCCGCGGGCCCGTCTTCTGCCGACCTGCCCATAGGCGCCATCATTCGCAGCGCGCCTGCAATGATTCGCAGCGCTTCGGCGCTGAAACGCTGCAAACCCGCCTTTTACGGCTGGCACATCCTTTGACTTCAATCGAGCCCACGCGCGCCGCTCTCCTCGCGGCACGATCAGGAGGCTTGAATGCTGCGTACTGCGATCATCACCCTGGCAGCCGTGGCGCTGCTCATGGGTCTCGGCGCCTGGGGCATGACCCATCTGGCGGACGCCGCGCGACCTTTCGCACCCCCGTTGACGTTCAAGAGCCTACGTATCGTGCGGGGCGGCATCGAACTCGGTGACGTCTTACTATATACTACGCGCGCGAGGGCCCACGCGCGCACGATGAGCTTCAACTGGTCGAGCAGTCTGCGCCCTCAGGTCGAGATCGGCGATCTTCAGGTCGATGCTGGGCCCATGCATGCGCGTTTCGCTCAAGTGCGCGCGCACCCGACCAATGGCGGCTGGCGGCTCGAAGGCGCTGGGCGCATCGACTCGCACCACCTCGCACTCAGAGGGCGCGTCGATCTGGTTTCCCGCAGCGTTCACCTCTTCGCAGCCTCTGGGCCACTCTTCAGAGGCCGCATCCAGGGCGCCGACATCCAATTCGATGCGCTGCGCGTCAACATGCAGCGCGACGCACAGCCCTCTGCACAGGTGACGGGCGTCGAGGTGCGCCGTGATGGCATTTGGTGGGGTGGGGGAGAGGTCGCGGTTACGCGAGCTGCCTGTGGTCTACAACCCACATTGAGCGGCGGCCATGCTTGGTATGCGCCAAGCGGCGCCACCTCAAACGGCGCCACCTCAAACGGCACCGACAGCTCGCGTCGGGCGTCAAGCTCCCGCGTCCGATGCGCCATCCGCTTCGCAGATGTGTCGCTGCAGGTCGCGACCCCCATCGGCGTGCGCCACATCGAGGTGCATGAAGGCGACCTGCAGGCAGACTCCATCGCGGTGCGTGCCAGCGCACCTGAGGGCAACGGCGCCCTCGTCGCGGCGACCGATCGAACTTGGGCCTTCATCGAAGGCAGCATCGACCTCGCCCAGCTGCCCGACATCGAGGGACTGTCAGCGACCGGCGCCGCCCGCGGCCAGCTCGCCCTCGTCCGCGTGGGCCAAATCACCCGCGCCCATCTCCAAGGACGAATCGACGGACAGATCGACAACGCGGCCATCGCCACTGCGCCGGTCGACGTCAGTGGCACAACCTTCGATGTCGACATTCAGCACCGCAGCGGACATCTCGCCGTTGAGGTCATCAACCTGCAGCGCGGCGGAGTCCATGCGTCAGCGCGCGTCAGCGCCGACGCAAGAGTTGTCGAGGTCAGCGTCGAGCTTGCGCCCACCACCTGCCAGGCGCTCTGGGCGGCCATCCCCAGCGCGCTGCGTGGCCCCTATGTCGACGCCCAGCTCTCGGGCCATATTGCGCCGCACGTCCACTTTCGATTGCCGCGCGCAAACGCCAAGAAGCTGACGCTTGTCTGGAAGGGGCCCAGCGACTGCATCGTCGATGCGCTCAAGACGCGCGCCGCCCATCTGCCCCCCGCCCAGGTGTCGGGACCCCGCGACGATGTCGATTGGCTGCTGCGAGACTTTCGCTTGCCCGTGCGCTACGCGACTCGACCTGTCGAAGTGGGGCCTGGCACCGCTACGTATGTTCCGATCAGCCAATTGCCGCGCTGGGTGGGCGCCGCGGCCATCGTCAGCGAAGACAGCAGCTTCAACCGCGGTAGGGCCCTCAACCTGGGCCTGCTGCGCCGCGCGCTGATATTCAACCTCGACCGCGGCCGCTACGTGTACGGCGGCTCAACGATCCCGCAGCAACTCGCCAAGAACCTCTTCCTGACGCGGCAGAAGACTCTCGCCCGCAAGCTCCAGGAGGCACTGGTGGCTCTGCGCATGGTCCAAGTCGTACCGACTCGCCGCATCCTCGAGCTCTACCTCAACTGCATCGAGTTCGCGCCGAACGTCTACGGCATCGAACGCGCCGCGCGGCACTACTTCCAGAAGGGCGCTCGCAGCCTCACGCCCAAGGAAGCCGCCTTCCTCGGCATCAGCAAACCCTCTCCGCGATACGCAGCCTCGATGCGACGCAGAGGATCGACCCCCCAAACGGCTCACTTCCGGGAGTACATGCGCCGGATCATCGACCGCATGCGAAAACGCGGCGCCATCACCAGGGCTCAAGCGGCGGCTGCGCGCCCCTTTCGCATCCGATGGCATGCTGGCCGAAGAATCTCGCAAGCCGAGAACCGTCGATCTGACAGCAAGTTGTGAGCGAATGGGCCAAGGAAATCACCCGCCCCCCCAGATAAGGGTTGAATGATAAGCCGTTTGCCCGTAGTTTCCGTCTCGCCGCTGGGGACAACAACCCGCCGGCCGCAAGGAAAGCCGGAAAAGTTGAAGAGATTCAACCAGTTGGCTAGACGGTTCTTTGAAAATCAAGCTGAGCAAATGCTTCGGAAACGAAGCGAGTGCCTGCCCTCGCACCGCAGTAATGCGGTGGGAGGCAAAAAAGAAAAAGTGCGTATCCTTCGGGGTGCGCAGCCAAGAATTAAACTGGA
>JBNMOZ010000185.1:0-9639 GCA_051276005.1 Bradymonadia bacterium
CGCCGCGAAGGCGGTGGCCCTCGCACCCAATCAGCCGTTCACCGAGACGATCGCGCTCCCGACCGCCGCCGATCGCGCGCCGACGGTGCCGTTCTGGCTCGCGAAGCCGCCCACGACGGCCACCTATGTCATCGATGATCCCGCGCTGCGCACGCTGCCGGATCTGCCGCCCGACCTGTCGTTGCCGATCGACGTGACCGTTGAGGGCGTGACCTTCCCGGTCATGGTGCCGGTGCTCTATGCCCGCACTGACGCCGTGCTCGGCGAGCGCATCCAGGCTTTGGAGCTGCTCCCGCCGGTCACCGCCACCTTCGCCCAACGCGGCATCATGCTGCCCCTCGGCGCCGCCGCGACCACCCGCGTGACGCTGCGCGCCGACGCCGGCCCCGCGAAGGGCACGCTGATCTTCACCGCGCCCAAGGGCGTGCAGGTGACCCCGGCCAGCGTCGCGTTCGACTTGAGCAAGGCGGCGTCCGAGCAGGTCATCACCCTCGAGCTGCGCGCCGACAAGACCGCGCAGCCTGGCCCGCTCTCGGCCAAGGCGAGCGTGGACGGCCGCACCTGGTCGTTCCAGCAAACTCGGATTGATTACAGCCACCTGCCGACGCGCACCGTGCTGCAGCCGGCGACCATGCAGCTCTCGCCGGTCGACCTTGAGCGCGGCCCGGTGCAGACCATCGGCTACGTGCAGGGCTCGGGTGACGTGGTCGCCGACGCGCTGCGGGCCGTGGGCTATTCGGTCGAAGAGATCGACGCGGGCGACATCGCGGCGGGCAAATTGAGCCGCTTCAACGCCATCGTCATGGGCATCCGCGCCTACAACAAGGAGCCGCGCTTGATGGCGCTGCACGCGCAGCTGATGGCCTACGTCGACGCTGGCGGCAGGCTGCTGGTGCAGTACAACACCAACAACCGCTTCAACCCGATCGAGGGGCTCATTGGCCCGCAGGCGTTTCATATCAGCCGCAAGCGCGTGACCGACGAGACGGCGGCGATGACGCCCGTCGATCCGAAGCACCCGGCGCTCAACGCCCCGAACAGTTTGGGCGACGCCGACTTTGCCGGCTGGGTCCAGGAGCGCGGCCTGTACTTCGCCGACACCTGGGACGCCGCCTACCAGCCCATCTTCTCGGCGCATGATGACGGCGAAGAGCCGCTCAAGGGCAGCACCTTGGTGGCGCGCCACGGCAAGGGCGTCTTCGTCTACACGGGCATCTCGTTCTTCCGCCAGCTGCCCGCGGGCGTACCCGGCGCCTACCGGCTGCTCGCCAACCTGCTGGCGCTCTAATGGCCGACCCGCAGACCGACGAGACGCAGACGGACGCGCAGACCGAACCCACCCACGACCCGCTCGATGAGACCCCGCCCCTGCTGGGCAGTTGGCGCAACCTGTACCTGGTGGTGCTGGGCACGCTGGCCAGCCTGGTGCTGATCTTCTGGTGGCTGACGAGGCATTACGCGTGAACGGACTCGACTGGGCGGTGCTCATCGGCACCATCACGATCATCGCCGGCTATGGCACCTGGAAGTATCGCCATCAGACCTCCGCCGCGGCCTATCTGCGGGGCGGCGACGACCTGCGCTGGCCCACGATCGGCCTGTCGATCATGGCGACGCAGGCGAGCGCGGTCACGTTCCTGTCGGTGCCGGGCCAGGCCTACGAAGACGGAATGGGGTTCATCCAATTCTACTTCGGCCTGCCCGTCGCGATGATCATCATCTCGGCCGTGTTCGTTCCGATCTATTATAAACTCAAGGTGTTTACGGCCTACGAGTACTTGGAGCAGCGCTTCGATGTGAAGGTGCGGGTGCTCGCCGCGACGCTCTTCATGATCGGCCGTGGGCTGGCCACCGGCATCAGCATCTATGCCCCCGCGATCATCCTCAGCTCGTTGCTGGGCTGGTCGCTGAACACCATGAACCTGGCCATCGGCGCCATCGTCATCGTGTACACGGTCAGCGGTGGATCAAAGGCCGTCAGCCAGACCCAGAAGCAGCAGATGATGGTCATCATGGGGGGCATCATCATCGCCGCCATCGTCATCGCCACCAAGCTGCCCGAGGAGGTCACGGTGGGCGGCGCGACCCGCCTGGCCGGCACGCTGGGGCGCATGAACATCATCGACTTCAGCATCGATCCCAACAACCGCTACACGTTCTGGTCGGGCATGACCGGCGGGCTGTTCTTGTTCCTCAGCTACTTCGGCACCGATCAGTCGCAGGTGCAGCGCTATTTGGGCGGGCGATCGATCACCGAGAGCCGGTTGGGCCTGCTGTTCAACGGCATCCTCAAGATCCCGATGCAGTTCTTGATTCTCTTCATCGGCATCTTGGTCTTCGCGTTTTACATGTTCGAGAAGCCGCCGGTGTTCTTCAACTCACCGACCCTCGTGAAGGTGCATCAGACCGAGTATTCGCCGAAGATGAGGGCCGTTGAGATGCAGTGGGATGTGCTCTTCAACGAGCGCCGCACCGCGGCTCAAGCGTTGACGGTCGAAGACACCCCCGCCGCGCGTCAGGCGCTCAGGGACGCGCAGTTTCGCATGGACACGCTGCGCGCCACGGCCAAGGCGCTCATCAAGCAGGCGGTGCCCAACGCCGAGCTCAAGGACAGCGACTACATCTTCGTGTCCTTCGTGCTCAAACACCTGCCGCACGGGCTGATCGGGCTCTTGCTGGCGGTGATCCTGTCGGCGGCCATGAGCAGCACCGCCAGCGAGCTCAACGCGTTGGGATCGACCAGCGTCATCGACCTGTACAAGCGGCTGCTCAGACCCGACGCCAGCGAAGCGCACGTCATCAAGGCGAGCAAGATCGCGACGGTGTTCTGGGGACTGGTGGCGGTGGGCTTCGCGACCTTTGCGTCGCTGCTCGACAACCTGATTCAGGCCGTCAACATCCTGGGATCCATCTTCTATGGCGTGATCCTGGGCATCTTCTTGGTGGCCTTCTTCTTCAAGAAGATTCGCGGCACGCCCACCTTCGTTGGTGCGCTCCTCGCTCAGGCCTGCGTGGTGATTCTGTATGTCACCAGCGATATCGGCTTTCTTTGGTTCAACTTGATCGGGTGCATGCTGGTTATCGGCCTCGCGATGGCCGTCCAGCTCGTCACACCCTCACCCCATAAAGGAGAGTCTGCATGACTCGTAGCGTCCTCAATCCCGTCGTCCTCGCCCTCGCAGCCTCGCTGCTGGCTCTGCCCGCCGTCGCCCAGAACATCGAGCTGCCCGCGCCGTCACCCAGCGCCATGGTCATGCAGCAGATTGGCGTGGCCAACGTCACCGTCAACTACTCCAGCCCCGCCAAGCGCGGCCGCGTCATCTGGGGCGAGCTGGTGCCGTTCGACAAGCTGTGGCGCACGGGCGCGAATGGCGCGACCACCCTATCGACGAGCCACGACATCATGGTCGGTGGCGCCAAGGTGCCCGCCGGCACGTACGCGCTGTTCACGATCCCCGGCAAGACCGAGTGGACCGTGATCATCAACAAGAACGCCAAGCAGGGCGGCACTGGTAAGTACGACGAGAAGCTCGACCAGGCCCGCATCAAGGTCAAGCTCGCCCCGGGCGCGGCGCGGGAGCGTCTGACCTTCCTGTTCAGCGACACGACCGACACCGGCGCCAACCTCGACCTTGAGTGGGACGGCGGCCTCGTGCGCATGGCGATCACCGCTGACACCGCCGGCCAGGTCGCCGCGGGCATCAACGACTTCAAGAGCAAGAGCTCGCGCGGCCTGGCAAACGCGGCGCGCTATCACGCCAAGAACGACGACATGCCCGGCGCGATGACCCTGATCGACGCCTCGATCGCCGCCGAGACCACGTGGTTCAACAGCTGGATCAAGGCCGAGTACCTGGCCAAGGCCGGCAACAAGAAGGCCGCCCTCAAGCTGGCCAAGGTCGCCTACGCGATGGGCGAAAAGGATGACAACTTCTTCTGGAAGGACAAGATCGCCAAGGCGATCAAAGACTGGAAGTAGCGTCTCTCCGCTGATCCAATGAGGCCCTCTTTGCAGTACGCGTTGCCGAAGTTTCGCGCCGACGCGCGAGAGAGGTGACCGCCCATGGGCAAGCCCGTCTATTTCGTTGCCCCCTGGGACCTCAACCGGGATCTGGCCTGTGTGCCGGATGACCCGGCTGACGGTACCGTCCTGCTCGTCGAGTCGGTCGCCAAGGGCGGCGCGCTGCCCTATCACAAGAAGAAGCTCGTGCTGGTGCTCTCGGCGATGCACCACTTCGCGGCCGAGCTGCGGGCGGCGGGCTATGCCGTACACCTGATCAACGCGCCGACCTATGTCGAGGGCATCTGCCGGCATATCGCTGAGCACGGATCCACCGAGGTGCGGGCGATGTGGCCGCGGGAGATGGGGCTGCAAAAGGCGCTGCAGGCGGCCGACGTTGAGGGCACCTTTGGGGTGCCGCTGTGGCTGCATGACGACGGCGGCGAGGGCGGCCACTTTCTGCTGACGCGCGCCGAGTTCGCGGGCTGGGTTGAGGGTCGCAAGACCATCCGCATGGACCACTTCTATCGTTGGATGCGCAAACGCACCGGCTGGCTGATGGACGGCAAGACGCCGGTAGGCGGCAAGTGGTCGTACGACAGCGAGAACCGCAAACCCCCCAGCGGCGCGCTGCCCCCCGATCCGGTCATCGAGCAGCCCGACGCGCTCACGCGGTCGATCATGGAGCGCGTGGCGCAGTGGCCGGGGCATTGGGGTGATGTCGACGGCTTCGACTGGCCGGTCGATCGGGCCGGGGCGCTGCGGGCGCTTGACGCGTTTCTCGACGAGCGGGCCGCACAGTTCGGCGACTACCAGGACGCCATGCTGCACGGCCGCCCGTTCATGTGGCACGCGCGGCTGTCGGCGGCGATGAACCTGAGCCTGCTGCATCCCCGTGAGGTCGTCGAGGCCGCCTTGGCGCGCTACGACGCCGGCGCGATGCCCCTCAATGCCGCTGAAGGTTTCATTCGGCAGGTCATGGGCTGGCGCGAGTTCATCCGGGGCGCCTACTGGCACCTCATGCCCGATCTGCGCGGCGCCAACCTGCTCAACGCGACGCGCCCGCTGCCGGCGTTCTACTGGGACCCAGCCAAGACCGACATGCGCTGCATGCAAGACAGCGTCACGGCGGTGCAGACCCACGGCTACGCGCATCACATTCAGCGGTTGATGGTGCTGGGCAACTTCGCGCTGCTCGCGGGGATCAAGCCCATCGAGGTCTCGCACTGGTTCTGGGCGGGCTTCGTCGACGCCTACGAATGGGTCGAGCTGCCCAACGTGCACAACATGGCGCTGTACGCCGACGGCTCGCTGACCACCAAGCCCTATGCGGCGTCGGCCAGCTACATCAACAAGATGAGCGACCATTGCGGCGACTGCGTGTATCGCCACACCAAACGCACTGGCGAGGGCGCGTGCCCGTTCAACCACCTGTTCTGGACGTTCATGGCGCGCAACCGCGCCCGGCTCGCAGCCAACCCGCGCTTGGGTATGCTTTACCGCACCTGGGATCGTTGGGACGACGCGGAGCGATCGGCCATACTTGCCGCGTCGGCGGCCTTCCTCGATGGCTTGGAGCCGGCGCGACACGATTGGAGCTTCGATGATGATGCCTGTTGAGAAGACCATCGCCATCATCGGCGCGGGCATGGCCGGCCTGATCTGCGCCCGCCGGCTGACCGACGCCGGGCTCGACGTGACCGTGTTCGACAAGTCGCGCGGGCCGGGCGGTCGGCTGTCAACGCGCCGCGCCGACGGGGGCACCTTCGACCATGGCGCGCAGTTTTTTCGGGCGCGCGATCCGCGCTTGGTCGCCGAGGTTGAGGCCTGGCAGGCGGCTGGCGCGGTTGGTCGCTGGACGGGCACGTTCAAGGGCCTCGCCGTTGATGAGCCACTCTGGGTGGGCACGCCGCGCATGAGCGCGTTGACGCGGCACCTGTCGGGGGCGCTCAAAGACCTGCGGCTCAACACCCGCGTTGGGTCGGCCGAACACACCCTGGGCGGCTGGACGCTCACCGACGAAGCCGGCCAGACGCTCGGCACCTGGAGCCAGCTGGTGGTCGCCACGCCGGCGCCTCAGGCCGTGCCGCTGCTGGCGGGCTCGCCCAAGCTCGCCGAAGCCGCCGATGGCGCGGTGATGGCGCCGTGCTGGGCGCTGATGCTCGGCTTCGATGCACCGCTCAACGCGGGCTTCGAGGTGGCGGTGATCAAGGAAGGCCCGCTGAGCTGGATCGCCCGCGACAGCAGCAAGCCCGGCCGCCCCGACGGCGAGCGCTGGATCGCCCACGCCTCGGTCGAGTGGAGCCAGGCCCACCTCGAAGAAGAGCGCGACACGATCGTCGCTCAGCTTCGCAGCGCGTTTGCAGAGCTGGTCGCCCACCCCGAGCCGACGCAGGTCATGGCCCATCGGTGGCGCTACGCCCGGGCGATCGGGCCGGTCGGGCAGGGCTGCTTATGGGACAAGGCACAGCGGATCGGCGCGTGTGGCGACTGGTGCCTGGGCCCGCGGGTCGAGGCGGCGTGGAAGAGCGGACGCGCGATGGCGGACGCGATCCTGGGGTAGGGGATCGATTCGCTATTGCTTCGCGCGCCGCAAAAACGGCGTGAGCGCGAAGCGGTCTTTAAGTGGTTCACCAGCGACGCACCAGTGCTCAACCAGTTCTGCGTAGACCACAGGCCGTCTACCAATTTCATCGACGACATCTGCCAATTGGGCGCTAAGCTGAGCGCACCCGTTGACCCTCTCACCCGCGCGATAACAGAGGGGTATCGGACTGCTGAGAGATGTTCAAAGATCCCTGCGTGGACCGAATTGCCGAACTCGAAGCCCAGGTTGCCCAGCTCTTCGCGTTGGTTGAAGACCTTCAGCGCCAGCTCGCCGAGCGCGACGCGCGCATCGCTGAGCTCGAAGCCCGGTTGAACATCGACTCCAGCAACAGCCACACCCCGCCGTCTGCCGATCCGCCAAGCTCGAACGCCGCGCGCAATCGTCGCAAGCAGCGTCAGCGGGGTGTCCTACAGCGCTTTTGGACCGCGGGTGCACGCCTTCGTCACGCTGCTCAGCGGTGTCTATCATGTGCCGCGGCGCCGGATTCAACTGCTCCTCGCTGATGGCTTTGGCCTGAGCGTCTCTCTCGGCGCCATCATGCAGATGCAGCGTCGAGTCAGCCTCGCTTTGGCGCCTGGCGTCGACGAGGCCGCCCAGGCCATGCGCCAAACCACTGTCCCCACCGGCCTGGACGAGACCGGCTGGCGCCAGGCCGGCGAGCGACGCTGGCTGTGGATCGCCATCACCGAGCTGCTCACGATCATCACCATCCGCGCGAGCCGCGGCGGTCAGGTCGTCACCGAGATGGTCGGTGCGCAGGCCGGCGAACGCAGAGTGATGTGTGATCGCTGGTCGGGATACTCGCAGGTACCGCTGGCGCGGCGGCAGTTCTGTTGGGCCCACCTGCTGCGCGACATCCAGAAGATGGCCGAGGCCAAGAATGCTCGGGCATCGCGGATCGGGCACGCGTTGGTGTGCGGCACCGGCATGCTGTTTCGCTGGTGGCGGCGCTTCTGCGCCGCACAGATCAACCGCGCTGAGCTGCAGACTCGGATCGCTCCGATTCAAGAACGCATG
Source organism: Bradymonadia bacterium (assembly GCA_051276005.1). Taxonomy (GTDB): domain Bacteria; phylum Myxococcota_A; class Bradymonadia; order UBA7976; family UBA1532; genus JBNMOZ01. The sequence continues at coordinate 7,626 of JBNMOZ010000185.1, forward strand.
CGCATGATGTTCAAGGCGGGCACGAGCTGCGCGCATGGCAAGACCCGTCGCACATGCCGCGGCCTGAAGAAAACCGAAGCCGCGATGTGGACGTTCTTGCGGGTCGACGGGGTCGAGCCGACGAACAACGCCTCGGAGCGGGCGATCCGCCAAGCTGTGATCTGGCGACGGATCAGCCTGGGTAGACAGAGCGATGCGGGGTCCCGGTTCGTTGAACGAATCCTGTCAGTCGCGGGGAGCCTGGGTCAGCAAGGCCGAAGTGTGTTCAATTTCTTGCAGGCGGCGATAGGCGCGAAGTTCGCCCGCCGGTAGGGTCCTTCGCTACTGGTGACGCCTGCCGTGGCTACCTGAACGGGTACGCCTCGCCCATGACCTCTATCATTCGGATAAGCGCTACGAATAGCCGAGAGTCCTCGACTGCTAGAGGCGCATGTGGAGATTATACGGTTTGATGTGCACTGGCCCGTAATTGCTTTGCTTTTGCGATGCAGGCTTCATGGATGACTCGAATATGACTCCAGCGGAGTCGTGCCCATCAGGCGTTCAGCGCGCTGTCGGCGGCGGCGAAGTGGTCGCGGAGCGCGTGCGCGACGACGGCGGGGCGCTCGCGCAGCAGGCCGTGGCCGACGACCGGCACCGTGAGCAACTTCGCGCCCGGGATGCGGGCGGCGAGCCTCGCGCTGTGGCGGGAGTGCACCAGTCGATCGGCGGCGGGCTGCATGACCAACGTGGGCAGGCCCGAGAGCGCGTGCAGCCGCTTGCGCGTGTCGTGGCGCAGGATGGCCGCGAGCTGTGCGAGGCGGGCGCGGCGCGACAGGTTATCGCCGAACTCAATCTTCAGGTCGGCCAGCAGTTGATCGGTGTCGCAGGTCTCAAGGTGCGTGGACGACATCAGCAGCTGCATGACGGCCTGGGCGGGGTCGCTGCGGTTGGCCTTGAGGAACAGGTTGATGCCGGCGCGGGGGGGCAGGACGGCGCGCAGGCCGCCCGAGTGCGTCGCGATCAGGCTGAGGCTGCGGCATCGGTCGCGATGTCGCAGGGCCACGTGCTGGGCGATCATGCCGCCCATCGAGATGCCGACGATATGCGCCGTCTCATGGCCCAGGTGATCGAGCAGGCCGATGGCGTCGTCAGCGAAGCGCGCCATGCTGAACGGGCGCAGGCGCGCCTCGGTCTCGCCGACGCCGCGGTTGTCGAACCACGCGACCTGGTGGGTCTCGGCGAGCACCGGCACCTGGCGTCGCCAGGCGAGGCCACGCACGGCGAAGCCCATGATCAACAGCACCGGGGTGCCGTCTTCGCCCGCCGTCTCGAAGGCGATGCGGGCGTCGTCGATCGGGGCGTGTTGCATGGTGCTCATTGTCGTCTGCTCACTGTCGTGTTGCGCGTGGTCGTGTTGCGCGTGGTCGTGTTGCGCGTGGTCGTGTGGCGCGTGGTCGTCTTGCGCATCACTGGATGCCGTCTGATCGCAACATCGGCCGCGCGTCCAGCGCCGGCATGTCGGCGGGCGACGGCAGCGCGTCGACCACGCGGGCGTCGCTGGCTATCGCGTCGGTTGTCATCGGCCCCGCGTCGGCGCCACAGAGCGCTCGTACGTCGTCGAGAGCGAGGCTGCACCGCACCTGATCGCGGTCGGCCCGACGGGCTTCGCATACGGCGATCTGCTCGGGATCAAAGCACGTCTCACAGCGCTCAAGCAGGTCTTCGCAGGCCGAGTCGTCGCTGCCGCAGGCCAGGGCGAAGATCGCGACGAGGCTCAGCAGGGCGATGGGGATCGCGCGCTTCACCCCTTCACGCCGCCGTCGGTGAGGCCCTTGGGATCGAGCAGCTCATCGAGGCGCTCGGAGCTCAAGTCGGTCATCTCGAGGGCGACGTCTTTGAGCGCGCGGCCTTCGGCGTAGGCCTTTTTGGCGATCTTGGCGCCCAAGTCGTAGCCGATGACGGCGTTGAGCGCGGTGACCAGGATCGGGTTCTTGCCGACCAGGCCCTTGATGCGATCGGCGTTCACCGAGAA
>JBNMOZ010000186.1:0-9596 GCA_051276005.1 Bradymonadia bacterium
GTCCCAGGCGGGTCGGATTCGGCAAAGACCCGAATCGCGCAGCACCGCGCCCGCGACCAGGTCAAAGAGCGCGCAGCCCTGGTCGACATAGTCCACGGCCGCCAAGGCTCGCTCGCCCACGCGAAGAAACTGCACGCGCTCCGCCGGCTTGGGCAGCACGATGGGCGCGGCCTCAAAGCCGTCCGCGCGGATCGTATACAGCCGATGCTCGACGTCGCTCCAGGCCCATGCGCCATAGACGCCGCCCGGCAGCGGGCTCAGCAAACCGGCCTTGGGCCAGATTTCGGACATAAAACGCACCTGCTGCATCTGCGGCAGCACGGCTTGTCCCAAACTCTCGAAGCTGCGTCCGTCGTGCAGCGCCAGCCGTAATCCATTGGGATCACGATAGGTCACGACCACGTCGGGCCGGCCATCCGCGTCCGGATCGACGTCGGCCCGCAGGTCGATCGCCCCCGGCAAGGGCTCGCTCTCAAAGCCAACAATGAGCTCGCCACCGCGGTTGAAGCACCGCGTCGCCGTCGCCATATCGGCACCTAAGTCAGGCTGTGGCGGGCGCATATCCTCGATTGGTTCGGCGTCCATCACGCCCACATCGGTGACCGCGCCCACGTCCGTTTGTGCGGGGGCCTCCCCGTCGCCATCGTCGCAGCCTGCCCCCAGCGCGGCGCATGTCCCCAACCCGATTAACCAGTGGCGCATCGTTCCCCCTTGCATCAGTCACACTGTCTTGCCCCCTGACTTAACAAAGGCGAGCGCCGACAGGCAATCCACGACGGTTGACAGCCCGCGGCCATCGGGCTATTCGGAAGGCGCCGTTTAACAAGGGAGAGCGCTAAATAACTTGCAAGAGCGTAGAAGAATCAACCATCAGATCCGTATCTCGCAGATCATGGTGGTCGACGAGGCTGGCGAAAAGCTTGGCCTGATGTCACCCGACGACGCCCGTCGGATCGCCTTCGAAAGAGGGCTGGATCTGGTTGAGGTCGCGCCGAACGCGCGTCCGCCCGTCTGTCGGATCATGGACTATGGCCGCTTCAAGTACGAGCAGAGCAAGCGCGTCAAGAAGCAGCACCAGATCTCGACGAAGATCATCAAGCTGCGGCCCAAGACCGATCCGAACGACCTTGAGACCAAGCTGCGCCATGCGCGCCGCTTCCTCAACGCCGGTGACCGGGTCCGGTTCGTGGTCCGCATGCGTGGTCGCGAGCGGGCTGTGACCGATCGCTGGGTTCGTCAGCTTCAGGCGCTGACAGCCAAGCTCGACGACATCGGCGTCGTGACGGGTCGCCCGCAGCTCGAAGGTGGTGGCGTGACCACGACCGTCGAGCCGCGTAAGACCCCCACGGCTGAGACGCGCACCAAGGCGAAGCCGGCACCCGCCGCGCCTGCGCCACGGCGCGCGAGGGCTTCGGCTGAGCGTCCGTCGGCCGACGCCGCCATGGTCGTGGGTGCAGCCCCCGACGCGCCCGACGCCGCCAACGCCAAGATCGTGGGTGCAGCCCCCGACGCCGCCGAAGCTGCGAAGGCTCCGGAGGCTGCCAAGGCCGCGGAAGCCGCCAAGGCTGCCGAAGCCCCCAAGGCTGCCGAAGCCCCCAAGGCTGCGGAAGCTCCCAAGGCGCCGGTGTCATCGACGCCGAGCACTGAGAGCGCAAAGCCGGCCGCCGACGCACCGAAGTCGACGCCAAACGACTGACCAATCCGGTCGAGTCTGCGGCCCCAGGCCGCTTGCCCCCATCCGAACACCTCCCGCCCGAACACCTCCCGCCCGAAGACATCCACACCCAAGGTCGTGTCGGCCGATCGGCTGCGCGCTGGCCAACCGGCCGGGCGCCGCGCGTCAGCGACCCTTGAACTCGGGGGCGCGCTTCTCCAAGAAGGCGTCGACCGCTTCCACGTGATCCGCCGTGCGCTGGGTGATGCCTTGATAGGTGGCCGCCAACTCCAGCGCCATCTCCAGATCCACGTCCCAGCTTCGATACACTGCGCGCTTCGCCAGCCGCACGGCGATGGGCGGGTTTGCCGCGATCTGAGCCGCCTTGGCCCGGGCCGCGTCCATCAAGTCAGCCGCGGGCACGACCGTGTGCACCAGGCCCAATCGGGTCGCCTCATCGGCCTTGATGATGCGCCCGGTCAGGATCAACTCGAGCGCGTTGGGCAAACCGATGACCCGCCCCAGCACGTACGCCCCCCCATCACCCGGGATGAGCCCGACCTTGACGAAGGTGCTGCCGAAGACGGCCTTGTCGCTCGCGATGCGGATGTCACACATGCACGCCAGATCGAGGCCCGCGCCGATCGCCGCGCCGTTGACGGCCGCGACGATCGGGATGTCGAAGCGGGCCAGACGGCGCGGGATCTGCTGGATGAGGGCGATATAGCGATCGCGCAACGTCGCCGAGTCGCCAGCGAACATGCCCGCCCGGGTCTGCATGCGCTTGAGATCACCGCCAGCACAGAACGCCTTGCCCTCACCGGTGAGGATCACGCAGCGCACCGCGGGGGTGTCTGCGATGGCGTCGAGCGCGGCGAGCAGATCGCCAATCATGCTCTCGCTGTAGGCGTTGCGCGCGTCTGGGCGGTTGAGACGGATCTCGGCGATATGCCCGTCGATTCGATAGAAGAGCTCGGCGGTCGTGTCGGGGGTCGGGGTCGTCATGCCGACAGCGTACGCGGGGCGGCGCACGGGTAGAAGAGTCAACGCCCGCGCGCACAAGCAAGTTGGGCCTGGACCCAGTCACTGTTAGGCTTTCGCGTGAACCGGGGGACACAATGAAGCGATTGATGTTTGCGCTGCTCGCGCTGGCCGCATGTGATGACGGCGCCCCCAGCTCGGGCACGAACTCGGCGGTCGATGGTGGCGCCGACGCGTCTGTCCAGGACGCGGGCGAGCGGATGGTCGACGCGGCGCCTGACCAGCCAGACGCCCGACCGCCAGCCGATGCGTCCACCCCGATCGACCCGGTCGACCTGAGCGTCGCGTGTTCGCCCACGGTCACCATCGCCGACGAACAGATCGCTTGGCGGTGGTGGGATCCAGGCGCGCCGCCGACGACCCGCGTGGCTGCCGAGATCAGCGACGCCGATTGTGTGCGGCTGACCGCGACGAGCACCGCGCCCTGGATCGAAGCCATCGTCGACCCCACCGGCGGGCTGCGCTTGACCGCCACCGGTCCCCTGCCCTCGGGTCGCCACACCGCCCAGGTGACGATCGCCGCGGGCGGCGTCGCGCTCGACTCGATCGAGGTCGTCGTGCAGCGGTTGACGCGGCCCGTCAATGGGCGGCCAAAGGTGCTCGTCGTCGGCGCCGACGGCGTGCGCGCCGACGCCTTCGTCTTCGCCGACACACCCGAGCTGGACCATTGGGCAGCGCACGGCGCGTTTACGGCCGACGCTCGAACCCAACTCACTGGCGACACGGTCTCGGGCCCAGCCTGGACGTCGATCTTGACAGGCGCCGAGCCCGCCAACCATGGGGTGATGGGCAATAGCGATCTGGCCGACCGCAACCCCGGCTGGCCGACCTTCCTGGCCCGCGCCCGCGGCATGGGCCTGAGCACCGCGGCGTCTTGCCAGTGGCTGCCGATCCTGACGAGCATCTTAGAGCCTGACGCTGTCGATTGGCGCGGCACCGGCAACCAGACCGTGGTCACAGCCGTAGCGGCCGGCGAGCTGCGCACGGCAGACCATGCCGTCATGTTCGTGCACATGGACGACCCCGACCATGAGGGGCACGCCATTGGCTTCAGCGCCGACATCCCGGAGTATGTGGCCGCCATCGAGCGGGTCGATGCCGACGCTGGGCGCTTGATCGAGGCCATCTTCGATCGGCCGACGATCGCTGAGGAAGACTGGATCTTCATCTTCACGACCGACCACGGCGGCCGCGGTCAAGGGCACGGCCCGCGTGACGCCGAGCACCAAACGATCCCGCTCATCGTGGCCGGCCCCGCCGCCGATCCGGCTCGACTCGGCGCGGCGGCGTCGCATGTCGCCGTGCACGCCACGGTCATGGCGCACCTGGGCGCGCCCCCCTCGCCCGAATGGAACCTCGACGCGCCCGCCGTGGGCCTGGCTGCCGAGACCGCCTGCTTTGACGCCATCGATGACGATGGAGACGGCGCGCTGGACTGCGCCGACGCCGATTGCGCCTGTCCATGCCTCGGCGACTGCCCCGGCATGCGCCTCGAGCCGCCGACCTGTCCCACCGCGGACGCCGCGATGGCCATCGGTGAGGCAGCCATCCAAGGCGACACGCTGGGCGGCGAGACGCGCATGTTTGACTGCGGCGGGGTTGGGCCCGAGCAGAGCTTTGAGTGGGTCGCGCCCGCCGCCGATCGCTACACCTTCAACACCGTCGGGTCGAGCTACGACACCGTGCTCTCGCTGCGCACCGAGTGCGGCGCGGCGAGTCGCCAATGCAACGCCGACCTGTACCCAAACCGCCGCGACGACGTGCCGCTGAGCATCGTCTCGCGCACCCACGTCGACCTTGAGGCCGGCGATCGCCTGTATGTAGTCGTCGATGGCGAAGGCGACGCGTCCGCCGGAGCCTTCGTGGTCAACATCCACGGCCAGCGCGCGGCGTGCGGCGACGATGACCTGCAGAGCGCGGTCGGCGACGCGGTCGCGCTGGGCAATAACGCTGAAGCGCCCACCCGCTTCGACGACGCCTGCACCGCCGCCGCTCGAGATCACACGCTGCGCTGGACCGCGCCGACGGCCGGCACATGGCGTTTTGACACCGCAGGCAGCACCTTCGACACGGTGGTTTGGGTGCTCCCGCCGGCCTGCGACGGCCCGGCCCGCGCCTGCAACGACGACGACGGGGGCCTGCAATCGGGGCTGGAGATCGAGCTGGCCGAGGGCGAGCAGGTGACCGTCGTCATCGCTGGATTCCGCGGCCGCACGGGCGACTGGCAGCTCAACATCACCCCAGCGGGCGACTGATTCGGCTCCTGCCCTAACAGGCCTCTTCAACGGCCTGCTAGAGCTCTCGACAATCGGCGGGCACTTCGCGCGCGCCGAACGAGTATGGCCGCGCCTGCTTGACCATCAACACCCGCGCCGCGCCCAGCAGCTTGAACTCGATGTCCATGGCGAACCATTGCGTCTCGCCCTCGGGGTCGATGAGCGGCTCGAAGTGGTCGTGGATCGCCTTGAGCACACACGCCGCGTTGGCGATCTCGTCGTCGCTGAGCACGCGATCTTCGGTCAGGCTGCTGTCACCCAAACGCACCAAACGCGGGCTGCGGCGGTACCGGTAGAGCATCTGCTCGGTGCTCACGCCCGGCGCAGGGTTGGTGACAGTGGCCTCGCCCTTCTGCACGTTGATGTAGGCGTCGTCGCGGATCGGCTCGATGACGTTGCGCGAGATGGCCACGGCGTTGGCGCGCTCGCTGAGAAACGCGGGGTGCACCAGGATGCCCATCGCCACGCCATCGCGCGCGATGTTGAAGTAGTTGCGCTCGTCATAGGCGCGGGCGTTGTACAGGCTCGCCCAGACCACTCGGATCGCGTCATCGACCCGCCGATCGTCGTCGCCCAGCTGGGCGCTGATGCTGGTGTACAGGCCCGCGCCGTTGAAGCCCGGCAGGTCTTCGGTGTTGCTGCTGCTGCGCAATCGGGTGCGCGCGTCGCCGTAGTGCTCAGCCATATACGCCTCGACCTCGGCGAGCAACGCGGGCTCGACGGGATGCGCCAAGACCAGCGCGCGCACCTCGGCCAACGCCTGACGGCGGACGCCTGGATCGCCGAAGTCGGGCCGCGCTTCCCATTGCGCCAGCAGCGCGGCTGATCCGCTCGCGGCGTAGTGCTCCAACGAATGAACCACCGGGATCGCCATCGGCCGAAACGGCGTGAAGACCGGCCCCGGGCACGCCTGCCGGTTCGATCGCACCTGCGCGAGCTCGGCGAGCTGGGCGGCCTTGGCGCCGATGCGTGGCAGGTCGATCAGACCCCGCGCGCCCAGCGACGTGACGCCGCGCAATGCCGTGTCAAGTCGCGGCTCCAGCGGCGGGCCTTCGGGTCGGCGGCTCTCCCAAAACGCCAGCGCCTCAGCCGGATCGGCCGCCTGAAGATCGAAGCCGCCGCCGCGCACGTTGAGCCGGACCAGCTGGCCAAGCAAGGGCGCCACCCGCGGATCGACGCGCGCATCGCGCAGGGCCATGTTGGGGGTGTTGCGGTTGCGGCTGAGCAGGTTGACGTGCGCCAGCGGCGTCTGGAACGCCTCGGTGATCAGCCCGCCCGTCAGCGGGATGTCGTTGGGCACCTGATCGGTCACGACGATGACCTCGGCGCCCAGCGGCACGCTGTCGAGCTGATCGACCGGCACGAACTGCAGCACGCCATAGCCCACCGTCTCGGTCAGCGGCTGATAGGTGAGCCCGCGGAAGGGCGCGTTGGGGCCCACCAGCGGTGCCTGACCCTCAATTTGGCGCATCTCATCGATCTGACGCGCCGACTGCGGGCGCAGGGACCACCGCTGCGGCTGCATGACGCGATTCATGATCGTGAAGAACGCGCGCCGCATCTGCGCCGCGATGATGCGATCACCCGAGGTGAACTCCAGCGTGCGCAGATCGGCGCCGCCGTGATGCACCAGCGTGCCCAGCAGATAGCGTCGATTCTCGACCTCGGTGTAGTTGGCGCGGCTGAACGCGGACCAGCCGCGCAGGTGCTCGGCCGACTCATCAGCATCGCAGCGATCGAGGTGGGGATCGCCGTCGATGACCTCGCGCACGAAGGTGTAGTGCAGGTCCCAGGCGCCGGCGCTCGCGAGGTGCACGGCGTCGCCTGCCTGGGTGTCGACGATGACCTTGACCGACGCGATGCCGGTGGCCACGCCGCCCTCGGCGAGGCCGTCGAAGTCGGTGGGCGTGCGCAGGTGCCGCAGGCGATCGCCCACGTCGCGGGCGACCAGCGGCGCGCAGTCGACGTTGGGCGCGCCGCGGCTGGCCGGGGTGCAGAAGCGGTGGCGACCCGTCGCGTCGGGCATGCGCGTCAAGTAGGCGTCGCTCGGCCAGCGCATGAAGTCGACCCGGTCGACCGGGAAGTTGCGCTCAGCTGTCCAGAGGCTGACCACGCCCTCGAAGAGCGGGCTGTCGGTGAGCCCGGCGATGTCGGCCTCGGCGACCGGCACGGCGACGCGCTCTCCGGGCAGGAGCTGGTCGACCGGCCACGCGATCGCCTGGCCGGCTTCGCGGTCGGGCCAATCGAGCCCGGGTGCATGGGTGGTGATGCGCAGCGTGAAGTCGGCCAACACGACCGGTGCCGCGCTGCTGTTGAGCACCTCGATGAACTCGGCCGGCCGCAGCGCCAACTCGGTGATCACCAGCGGCGTCGGCGGGAACGGCCACGGATCGGACCATTCATAGTCGGCGTATTCGACCACCGCGGGCACCTCGGGCGGCGGCGGCGGTCCACAGAGTCGGCCGTTCGCGCGTCCGGGTGTCGCCCAGCGGCAAGGCATGCTCCCGTCGGGATACCATTGCCAGCTGTCGTTGGTCGCCAGCGCGCCATAGTCGAGCGCCCGCACCTCGGTGCCATCCGGCGCCCAAAGATAGACCGTCTCGCCGCCGCTGGAGAGCTTGAACGGCAGGTGCAAGGCGCCCTGCCCAACCTGGTCGTCTGCCCAGAGCACCAGGAACCCGCCGGGCGGGATCGTGACCGGGGGCAAGGCGACGCGCTGGCCGGGACCGTCGCCGATGCGATAGCCGGCCAGACTCAGCGGCACGTCGCTGGCGTTGTGCAGCTCGAGCCAGTCGTCGGTCTCGCCGATCTCGTCGACCCAGGCGCCGTCGTTGCTCGCCATGATCTCGGTGATCCAAAGGGGCCCAGCGGGCGGCAATGCCATGTCGACGGCGGCGTCGACGTGGCTGTCGACCACCGCATCGACCCAGGCGTCATCGGGGCCCAGGTCGAGCACGATGGCGTCGGACGTGGCGTCTGCGGCCGCGGCATCGACGCGCATGTCCACCGGCGCGGCGTCGACAGTCGCCGCGTCCATCGCCGCGTCCGGCGGCGTCGCATCGATCGGCGCGGCGTCTACGATCAGCGCGTCGGGCCCCGCCGCATCGGGCCGAAGCGCGCCAGCGTCGTCGCAGGCCACCAGCCCACCGGTCAGCATCAGGGCAAGCATCAGGGCAAGCATCAAAGCAGGCATCAAGGCAGGCATCAAAGCAACACTTCGCATGCGGTGATTCTAGTGCATGGGAGACTTCAAAGCAGCGTGCCGTCCGCGGGTCGCTTCAAGCGCGGCCTGCAACTCGACTTCGTCCAGGTCGACACCGATCATGACAATGGTCGTCTGGCGCGTCTCATCGGCGCGCCATGGCCGGGCCTGCTCGATGCTGAACAGATCGTGCACGCCCTGCAGCGCGATACGCCGGGCCTTTCCGGCCGCGTGAATGACACCCTTGTACCGATACAGATCGTAGGCGCGCTCGCGGGCGAAGCGGTTCAGCCACGCGCGCAGCTTGCGAATGTCATGGGGCCCGTCATCGACCAGCAGCACGCTGCCGAACGGGTCATGGGCATGGGGGCCCGGTCGGATGATGCGCGGCAGGCGCCCAAAGGCCTTCAGGTCGAGGATCTGCGCGGCGGGCACGGCGGCGTAATCGGCGCGGATGCGCGTGGCCATCGGGTTGACCTGCGCCAGGACCGCGTCGAGCTCATCGACCGACTCGACCAGATCGATCTTGTTGATGATGAGCACGTCAGCGAGCGCGATCTGCGACTGGGCGACCGGGCTGTTCTGCATGTCGACCCCGATGTGCCGCGCGTCGACCACGCAGATCACCGCGTCGATCGAGAACGCCTGCATCATCGGGCGCATGAAGCTCTCGATCACGGCGCCCACGTCGGCCATGCCGGTGGTCTCGAGCAGCACCCGGTCGAAGTCGATCTGGCCCTCGGCGCGGGCGTCGAAGAGCGACTGAAACGTGTGCTCCAGATCGATCTGGACCGCGCAGCAGATGCAGCCGTTGACCTTGCGCACCATGCCCGGCGCGATCTCTTCGAGAAACTCACTGTCGATGTTGGCGGCGCCGAACTCGTTCTCGACGACGACGACCCGCTCGCCCCCGATCTCGCGCAGCAGATGGCGCAGCAGCGTCGTCTTGCCGGCCCCCAGGAAGCCGGTCAGGATCGTGACGGGCGTGAGCGCAGCCCGCCCAGGCTTGCGCGGGTCGGCGGTCTTGGTGTCGGCGGCCTTCGTCTCAGCAGTCATCGTCTTCGCCATCTTCGTGCCGGTCGTGATCTTTGTGTTCGCAGTCATAGCCCCAAGATCCGGCCGACCAGTGATTTGCGTGCGTAGAATCCCATGGTCTCTGCGTCCTTGCCGCCCTTGGGGCGCGGATGTACGAACTGCCCGATGTGCCCGCCGAGCGCGTGCAAGCCCTCGGTGCGCACGACCCAGCGAATCTCGTCGTAGTCGTCTTCGATTGCGCCATGCAGCGCGGGATCGTCGAGGTCGAAGGGGGCGGCGCCCAGCAAGATCGAGCGCGTCTCGCCGGGGCCCTCAAAGCTGCGCCCGACCACCAGCACCCGCTGCAGCTTGGCCCAAAGGTGGCTCTCTTCGAAGGTCTGCGTCTAGA
>JBNMOZ010000187.1:0-9582 GCA_051276005.1 Bradymonadia bacterium
TCGCGCTGGCGATCACGTTGGCCACCCTCACCACGCTGGTCGTCTTCTTGCCGATGATCCTGCTGGGCGAGAACCCGATGCTGGCGTTCTACATGGGCAAGATTGGCTTCCCGGTGTGCTACGGGCTGCTGGCGAGCCTCTTCGTCGCGCTGGTCTATATCCCCTCGGGCGCGTGCCGGCTGGGCGTCACCGCCACCACCGTGACGCCCCGGCCGGTCGGCCCCGTCATGCGTCGCGTTCAGAACGGCTATGCGAGCGCGCTGGCGTGGGCCCTGCGACACCGCACGCTGGCCTTCTTGGCGGTCTTGGTGACCATCGGCAGCGCGGCGATCCCCTTCAGCCAGATCAAGCGGGTCGACCAGGCCCAAGGCGCCATGGACGCGATCCGCATCAACATCCACGGCCCGCATAACGCCCGCATCGAAGAGCTGGACGAGACCACCAACACGGTCGAGAAGCGGCTGCTCGATTTGCGCTCCGAGCTCGACATCAAGGCGATCGTCGCCCACCGCGGCTGGTCGGCCAATCACGTGATGGTTCGCGTGTTCTTCCTGGGCGTCGACGAGCGCACCAAACCGCGCGACAAGACCATCGAGCGCATCCGCGAGCTGCTGCCCCAACGGCCGGGATACAAGACGCGCATTGGCTGGCAGCGCCAAGGCGGCGAGGGCGGCGTCTCGCTGCACGTCAAGGGCCCCGATACGAGCGTCGCGACCGAGCTGGCTGAACAGATCGGGCGCCAGCTTGAGTTGCTGCCTGCGGTCGCCGAAGCCCGCCTTGAGGAGCCATCCAGCGGCACCGAGTTGGTCTTCGGCATTCGCCGCGACGTGGCCGATCGGCAGTCGCTGAGCGCGTTGGCCATCGGCGGCGCTATCGACTACAGCCTGCGCGGTCGACGCCTCAACGACTTTCACAGCCGCACCCGCGAGATCGAGATGCGCGTCGAGCTTGCCCGCGAACAGCGCGAGGAGGCCCGCCAGATCGAGCGCCTGGCCGTCGCCTCACCCACCGGCGGCACGCCCTCGGTGGGCGCCCGTGGCGGCACCCCGCTGTCGCAGCTGACCGAGCGTCGCCAAGCCGCCGGCTATGGCCGAATCGTGCGCCGCGATCGAGAGGCGCGCGTCAGCATCGCGATCACCGGCGATGACACCGCCCTCTTCGACGCCCTGGGCCCGGCCGTCAGCCGCCTGACCTTGCCGGCTGGTTACTCGGTTGAGTTCGGCGAGCGCTTCTCGGGGCGGCGCCAAAACGAGGACAGCGGCGGCTTCGCGGTGGTCGTGGCCATCGTGCTCGTCTTCTTCATCATGGGGGTGCTGTTCGAGAGCTTCATCTTGCCCTTCTCGATCCTGCTGTCGATCCCGCTGGCCTTCAGCGGCGTGTTCTGGACGCTCTACTTGAGCGACACACCCATGGACATCATGTCGATCATCGGCTGCATCATCTTGGTGGGCGTGGTGGTCAACAACGGCATCGTCTTGATCGATCAGGTGCAGCAAAGACGGGCCGCGGGGCAACCCCGAGACGAGGCGCTGGTCGAGGCGGCGCGCCAACGCGTGCGGCCGATCTTGATGACCGCGCTGACCACCATCGCCGGGCTCGTCCCGATGGCCTTCGGCAACGCGAGCCTGCTGGGGTTGGAGTACCACCCGCTGGGCCGGACCGTGATCGGCGGGCTGGTCGCGGGCACGGGGCTGACGCTCTTCGCGGTGCCGCTCTTCTATGCGTTGCTCGACGGCATCGCACAGGTGCCGCACCGGCTGCGTTTGATGGCGCGGCGGGCCGACTGACCGCCGACGAGTCGCCCGAGGTCGTGCGCGATCAGTATTGGGTCGTGACTCGGCCGTTGCCCGGCTGCAAGCCCGGATCAGCCGGCCGAGGGCGATGCCGTGCCGGGTTCGCGCCCGGGCCTACCGCGACCACCGCGGTGCGCGAGGTGGGGAGGACTAATTGTCGTTCATCAGGCGCCTGCCGACAGGCCAAAGGCGAGAGCGCCGGGCGCGAAGCGGCGCGAACCTGCGTGAGCGAGCCTCACCTCGGCTGTCACCCGACCGGGCCTGACGCCCGCCTACCCGACCAGATGGCGCACCGCCACATACGCTGCGAGCCCGCCCAAGACCACATTGGGCGCGATGGCCGGGTACTCCGCCCGCTTGATGTGCACGGCCGCTGCGACCCCCATCGTCAGCGTGAGCCCCGCCGCAGCATAGCCCGTCAAGACGGGCAGAATGTTCAACGCCACCGGCAGTATGAGGCCCACCGCGCCCGCCAACTCGAGGGCGCCGATGAGGGTGAGTTGGGCATCGCTGAGATCCTCAACGAAGGGCATCTTCTCAGCCAACTCAGTGCGCGACTTCATCATCTTCATGGCGCCGGCCGCCATGAACGCCAGCGCTAATACGCCCTGAATGATCCAGAGAGTCGTTGTCATTTCTTGTCCCCTTGGGCCGTGGCCCGGTGTGCCTGCCGAAGTCGCCGAGATCAATGAAGCGTGGTTCCAGTCCAAAACCAATGAACAACAGGACAATAGATCCTGATCACCTGAGTGATAAGTGACCGATATTTGACATCTGATGCCCATAACCATCACAGGCACGCGAGCGCCCTGATGGCTGCGCGTTGGGCATTGACGGCGGAGGGCAACGGTGGCCATCGTGGCGGCCCATCGCATGACATGAGCTGAGGATTGATGCAGGTCGCCGAGGACTTCGACGCGTTCGTCGCCATCGTAGATGCCGGCAGCATCAGCGCGGCGGCCCGCGCGCTGGGCGTGCCCCGCGCCACCCTCTCACGCCAGTTGGCGCGCCTCGAGGATCGGCTTGGGGTGCGGCTGTTGACCCGCACGACCCGGGCGTTGGTCTCGACCCCTGCGGGCGAGGCCCTCTATCCCCGGGCGCGGCGGCTGCTGGCCGCGGCGACCGAGGCCGTTGACGTGGTTCAGCGACTCGACGACGTGCCGCGCGGGCGCCTGCGGGTGTCATGCGCGCCGGCGCAGATGCCGCTGCTCGGCATGCTCATCGGCGAGTTCATTCAGGCGTTCCCCGAGGTGCAGGTCGAGGTCGAGACAGGGACGCGGTTCGTCGACCTGATCACCGAGCAGGTGGATGTGGCGCTGCGCGGGGGCGTCGTGCGTGAGCCGAACCTCATCGCGCGGCGGCTGCTGTCGACCGACCTACTGGCGGTGGCGTCGCCGGCCTATCTCGAGCGCGCCGGCACGCCGATGCGACCGGTCGATCTGCGCGCTCATGCCTGCCTGCAGGGGTTTCAGGCGGGCGCGCGCCCCGCTACAGCCTGGCCGCTCTCGGGCGGCGGCAAGATTCGGGTCGATGGACCGCTCGTGTCCAATGACCTGATGGTCTTGCTCGGCGCCACCCTGACCGGACTGGGCGTGGCGCTCCTGCCCAGAGCGCTGGTCGCGACGCGCGTGGCAGAGGGTGCGCTGGTGCCGGTCCTGGACGGTCAGGTGGGCATCGAAGTGTCGCTGTCGCTGGTCTGGGTGGAGCGCGCGCTCCTCGACGCCAAGGTGCGCGCGTTCATCGACATGGCCGTGCAATGGTCCGAGGCCGGTCGGTTGGGTCAAATCTTCTGAACGCCGCCGGCGGACTTCATTTGCCGTGGATCGAGAACATCGCGCCCTGCGGGTCGACACAATTCGCCACGCGCATGCCGCCGGGGATCTCCATCGGGCCATTCATCACGCTGCCGCCGTTGGCCTTCGTGCGCTCGATGGTCGCGTCGAGGTCGTCGACGTGCACGTAGTAAGTCCAGGCCGACCCGGGCATCTCGGCGGGGGCCTTCATCACGCCGTGGGCGGCCTTCTGGCCCTTGGCCGGCGCCATCATGGCGTAGGTGCCCGTGGGGCCCATGTCCATCGTATCGGCCACGCTCCAGCCCAACAGCGCACCGTAGAATGCGTGCGCGGCGTCAACATCCGACGTCATCAGTTCGCGCCAGATCACGGTGCCAGGCTTGGCAACCGCGTCATACTCGCCGCTGGCATCGTCCGGCTGGAACAAGCCGAACACCGCGCCCTGGGGGTCGGCGACGATGCAGACGCGACCCACGTTGGGCATGTCGAAGGCCGGGGCGTAGATCTTGCCACCCAGCTCGGTGGTCCTGGTGGCGCAGGTGTCGACGTTCGATACCTGCACGTAGCCGAGCCAGTTCGAGGGCGCGCCCATGGCCTTGGCGTCCGCGCTGAGCGGCATCGCGCCACCGATGGGCGCGTCGGCCGTGAACATCTGGTAGTTCTCGTCGAACGGCGTCAGCGTCCAGCCGATGACGGCGGTGTAGAAGTCGAGCCCAGCGGCGACGTCGGTGGTGTTGAGGTCGTACCAGGTGAAGCGGCCGATGTTGCTGCTCATGGGTCTCATCCTCTGCGGGTGGGCCGATGCCCGGTTGGGTGCACCAAGTCTGCATGCTCGGTTCACCCAGACGACGCGCGAGCACACCGCCGATCGACACGGTCTGAGAAAAAGATCGAAAATAGATGGACCGCCCGGCAGGCTGCGTCCGCAAACGTATGAACGGAGGCCGCATGAGTGGCGCAGTCGCGGTCCTCGATCCTCAACTGCGTCGCTGGCGCGTTCGCGTCTTCACGGCCACCTGGCTGTCGTACTTTGGGTACTACTTCTGCCGTAAGCCCTTCTTCGTCACCAAGGGCACCCTCGAAGATCAGCTCGGCTGGGACGCGAGCACCCTGAGCGTGCTCGGCATCGCCTATTTGGCCTCGTACGCCGTCGGGCAATTCATCGCGAGCGTCGTCGGCGATCGCTGGGGCCCACGCCTGATGCTGCTCGTCGGCATGGCCGTGACCATCATCGCCAACGCGATGTTCGGCTTCGCCAACTCACTGGGGACCTTCGCGGTGTTGCTGGTGATCAATGGCCTCGCGCAAGCGACGGGCTGGTCGGGCAACGTCGGCTCGATGGCCGCCTGGTTCACCCGCCGCGAGCGCGGCACGGTGATGGGTTTTTGGGCGACCAACTTCCAGGTCGGCAGCATCGCCGCCAAGAGCCTCGCCGCCCTGATGCTGGGCGCGTTCGGTTTGCAATACGCCTACATCGGCGGCTCGGTCGTGCTGTTGGTGATCTGGATCTACTTCCTGTTCAACCAGCGCAACCGCCCCGAGGACGTCGGGTTGCCGGCCTTGGACGATCCCGATGACACCGTGCTCGAGACCAATGACGCCGGCCGCACGCGCTGGCCCCGATCGGTTATCGTCAATGTTGCGCTGGTCGGTTGCTTCTATTTCTTCATCAAGTTTATCAGGTATGCGCTGTGGTCGTGGGCGCCGTACCTGTTGCAGCAGCACTACGGCATGAAGGGCAGCGAGGCGGGCTTCGTCTCGACCACCTTCGACATCGCCGGGTTCGCGGGCGTGATCGTGCTGGGCGTGCTCTCGGATCGTCTATTTCGGGGCCGGCGCGTGGGCATCAGCATGGTCTTCGTGCTCTCGATGACCCTGGCGTGCGTGGCGCTCTATCTGTTCGGCAGCACCAGCATCCTGCTCTTCACGATCTGCATGGGCTTGATCGGCTTCACGCTCTACGGCCCCGACGCCATCCTGACCTCGGCGGGGGCCATCGACGTGGGATCGAAGGCGGCCGCCACTCGGGCCGCGGGCATCATCAACGGGTTGGGATCGATCGGCGCGGTCGCGCAGGAGTTCTTGCTCGGGCGCTTGTTGAGCGGCACCCCCAACCTGACCGGGGTGTTTCTGCTGCTGCTGATCTCGGCCATCGGATCGGCGGTGTGCCTGGGGGTGCTGCTGATGCGAAATCGGGCCGGCAAGGCTGATATGTGAGGGCCGATCAGCCTGTGCTCGATCAGCCCAGCATCAACCGAAGAGCGGCGCGAAGTGCCCGCTCACTTCACCGAGGCTGTCTCCGCCGAAGCCGGCCCCGCGCATGGCGCTGATCAACACCTGGGCCGGATGCGCGCGCCCGGCGTCATGGTGCATCCCGGGCCGCAGCCCGCCTGCCCGACCGGCGAGCAGCAACACCATGTTTTCGGTGGAGTGGGTCTGCCAGGGCGTCACAGCGTCATTGAGTTGGGTGCCATGCCCGCCCTCAGGCATGAAGATAATCGCCGAGTTGTCGAGCACCGTGCCATCGCCCTCAGGCGTATTGCGCAGCTTGTCGACCAGGTAGGCGTAGTGGCTGACATGCCACTTCAGACACGTGCTGACCGCGAACTGGCCCCGGTTCATCTCGTCGCCGTTATGCCCGACCTCATGCAAATCCGCGCGAATTGGCGTGCCCATCGCGGTGGTGATGGGCAGCACGTTCATATGCGATTGAAAGCTGGTCAGCTGCAAAGTGGCGGTGCGGGTCAAATCACAGACGAAGGCCATATGAATGAGATCGGCCATCAGCCGAGCCCGATCATGCTCGTTGCTGTAGCCCGTATTGGGCTGAATCTCATTGGCGCCCGCCCCGGCGTTATTGCCCCCGATCGCTGGATCCTCACCGAAGGCCGCGAGCTGCTGACAGGCGCCCACCGCCGGCGGGGGTATCGCCTCGATACGGCGTTCGAGGTCTCGAATCCGATCGAAATGCGCCTCAAGCCGAATTCGGTCGGCCACCCCGACGCGTCGCACCAACTGCTGGCGCTTGGACCCAATTCGATCCAGCACGGCGAGGCGCGCACGCTGTTGCCACGCGTGCTCCCGCTGCGCCTCCGCCCCCTCGGGTACGAAGTTGCCGAACAGCGTCTCATAGGCGATACGCGGGCTGGTCTGGGCCTCGATGGGATCGCGCGCCCCGCGATACGAGAGGTACTCGCGCCCCGCGTAGCTGCTGCCGTTGAGGTACCAAGATGGCTGGGCCCGCAGCACCAGCGAGTCGAGGTTGGTTTGGCCACGATGCACGCCCGCCACCACCTGATCCGAAGTGATGCCTTCGGCGCGGAAGCTGGCCTGGGTCGATCGGGTGCCCGAAATCAGCGGGCTGGCCGCGCCCCCGTGGAAGTCGCGATAGGCGCCGCCGGCCGGCACCGCGTCGCCCTCTTCAGAGTTGGCGTTGTAGGGAATGAACAGGTTCGAGACGACGCTAAAGTCGGCTTGCATGTCGGCCAGGGGCTGCAAAGGCGTGGTGATGCCATAGCCCGCGCCTTGCTCGGCTGGCGCAATGAAATGCCCCGCCTCTTGGTAGCGCTCGCCCCGAATTTGCTGCCGGTCCTGCTCCCATTGATCGCCGCCCAGCGACTGGCCCGCAAAGACGATGGCGTAGCGCTTGGGCACGATCTCTTGGGCCATGGCAGGCTTGCCCACCATGCACTCCAACCAGGGCAATGCCACAGCCGCGCCCAGGCCGCGCAACACGGTCCGGCGGTGAATTGTTTTGCTCATGGCGTGGGCTCCAACCGCAGGGTGGCGAACGGCTCGTCGGCCACCAGATCGACGATCCAGGCCTTGAGAGCATGGTCGCCACGAAAGGCTTCCAGGCGGGCGTCGGCGTAGCCGGCCTCGTTGGGGCGCAGCGCTCGGCCGATAGCGAATTGCAGGTAGTTTTGGATGGCACAGGCGTCGATATGACCGCCGTCGATCAGCAGCGTCGCCAATTGGCCTGGCCCACTGAACTCGCCTGCCCCGGGCAGGTCCCCCACCCCCTCGATGACGCATTCGGGCAGGCCCGGATCATGCTCACGGTAGCGGCCCGCCAAGTCGAAGCGCTCCAGACCGAAGCCGATCGGGTCCATCAATGCGTGGCAGCCCGCACACCCGGGATCTGCTGCATGTTGCCGATACCGCTCAACCTTGCAGGCCGCTTCGGCGTCGCCGGGCGGCTGATCGACGTCCACGGTGGGCGGTGGCGGCGGGATGACCTGGCACATCAGGCGCTCGCGCACGAACTTGCCGCGCTGGGTCGGGCTGCTGTCAGAGAAGCCCTTGCTGTGGGCGCCCAAGACGCTGCCATGCGAGAGAATGCCGGCGCGCTCAGGGGTGTTGTATGCGACCCACTCTTCGCCCGCAGGCACGGCGAGCCCGTAGTGGTTCGCCAGTCGCGGATCGACGAAGGTCTCGGGGGCGTTGAACAACGTAAGATACTGCTCATCTTCGAAAATCGCGCGGTCGATCAGCGCCGCTGTTTCGCGCTGAAAGGCCGCCACCAACTGCGGATCATGAGGGCTTTGCCGATAGCCAATCCACATGGCGTGGAAGCGATGCAGCTGCTGCTTCGCGCGCGGATCTTCGAGCATGCGCTCGGCCACCACGCGTCGCGCGACTGGATCGCTCAAGTCTTCATCAGCGGCGTCCGCCAAAGCATCCGCGTCGGGCGCGGTGCCCCAGAGCAAGAACGCCATCCGCGTGACGATCTCAGCCGACGTGAGGCTGCGCACGTCGCCGTCTTCGCCGTCGCGGCCACGCTCGACGCGATGCAAAAACTCAGGATCTTGCACCAACGCCCGCACCAACAGGCCAACCGCCACGGCGAAGGGCTCACCCGACGGCGCCTCGGCGGCCAAGCTCAGCAATGGATCGTAGGCCTCGACCTCTGCGGGTACCAGCGCCCGGCGCAGGGCCAGATGACCGAGGGCCGCGACCGTCTGGCGAAAGCAGTCCTGATCTTCAGGGCCCTGGGGCGTGCAGGGCGTGATGCCGGCCAACCGAACCGGATCTGCGATGAGGTCATTGGCCAGCTCGTTGGCCAACACTTCGAGCGACTCCACCCACGCCAACGACGCCCGCTGCTCGGGATAATCATTGTCGAAGGGGGCAAACTCATCCTCAGGCAGCAGCCGCCGGGCCGATGCGGTGTCATCACCGAAGAGCATCCAGAGCGTGCGGTCCAACTCGCCCTGACTCAGCCGCCGCGCCGCGCTGGCAAAGGCCACCAGAGCGTCGGGCGTGCCCACGTCAGCGCCCACAACGTCAGCGTCCACCACGTCAGCGTCCACCACGGCCATGTCACCGCTCGGACCCGGCCCACCGTCGCCGTCCCCCATCAGATCAGGCGCGCCATCGTCACACCCGATGAAGAGCAGCGACAGCGCGAGCAATAGAAAATAGATACGTAGTTGCATGGCAGGCAGTGTACCGCGCCATCAGATGGAGTGATACAGCGCTCGGTCAAGCGGATGGCGCCCGGCCCGCGCAAAGCGATCATCGTGCACACGGTCGCTGAGTATCGCGGCAGCTGAGGCCACATGCAGGTGTATCGACGCGGGTGACGTAGAGTTGACGCTGGCGGGTGAGATCGACATGGCGTTCGGCTTCAGCTGCGAGGCGAAGCATCAGCACAACGTGCCGCGCGCCAGGGTGGCTCCGACTCTGGCGGGATGGGGTTCGAAGCACATCGGCCGACAGCGAGCCGGCCGGAATCGGCGCAGACCGGAATCGGAACCACCCTCCTGCTCGAAGAAGAGCGGATCTGCTCCAACGTCGGGCAAAAAAGCACGTCTCTCGAAGAAAATCTGCGACACGCGGCGCGCGTGGCCGATGGGGAGGTAGCCCGCGATTCAGGGGCACCCGAACCAGGAGCCACAAAATGCCCCGCAGCCTGCGCCATGTCGAGCCCGGCGTGCCCTACGAATTGACCCACCGCACGCGAGACGGGCGCTTCGCCTTCGTGCCGACCGAAG
>JBNMOZ010000188.1:0-9536 GCA_051276005.1 Bradymonadia bacterium
GATCGGGGGGGCTGGTGGTGGGATTGGGCGCTTCGGACGGGCTTGTGATGAATGAGAGGATGGACGGCGGTGGTCGCCGTCGATTGGGGCGAGATTTCGTCGCCGAAGACGTCGTCGACGGCGAGCTTGGCGCGCTGGACCTGTCCTTGAATCAGGAGGGTGGTTCTGTCCTTGGGACGGGACCTGTCCTTGAATCAGGAGGGTGGTTCTGTCCTTGGACGGACAGCCGCCCTACGCGATCAGGGCCGCGTGCGCCTGCGCGATCCCATCCACCGAGATCGCCGCCAAGTGCTGGCCCTTCAGCCTGTTGCGCCGAAACGCCTTGAGCGTCATCGCCGCCAGCCGCGCGCGCTTGCCACCCCCTGCCCCGCCACCAAACTCCACGCAGGTCGTGTTGCCCGCGCTGAGGGTCACGTCCATCAGATCGGCCCAGCGCACCGGGTTGAAGATCTGGAAGAACAACTCGGCCTTGATCGCTTGCGGATCGGCCGCGTGCCAGGTGCCCTGATAGTTGCTCAGCACCGGCACGGTCGGCGTCTTGAAGTCGGCCTCGAGCAGCGTCGCCCGGAAGGCCAGCGCGGCCTGCACCATCAGGTGGGTGTGAAACGCGCCCGAGGTGTTGAGCAGCACGCCCGGGTTCTGCCCCGCCTCGGTCAAATGCGTCTGCAACGCGGCCAGATCATCGGCGTGCCCACCCACCACCGTCTGGCGCGGCAGGTTGACCACCGCGACGTCGCAGAAGAACCGGCTCGCGATCGGCCGCGCGGTGTCGGCGTCCATGCGCAGCGCGAGCATCTTGCCGGTGCCGTGGGCGTCCATCGCGTCGCCGCGCGCCTGCACCAGCCGCAGCCCATCGGCCAAGCTGAGCGCGCCCGCGACGACCAGCGCCGCGTACTCACCGACGCTGTGTCCAGCGACCGCGTCGGGGATGACCGCGCCGCCCGCCTGCAGCGCAAGCTCCTGGAAGGCCGCGTGGCAGGCCAGGCTGTGCGCGAGCAGCGCCGGTTGGGTGTTCGCGGTGCGGGTGAGCTCGGCCTCGGGGCCCTCGAAGCACAGTCTGCTGAGCGGTCGACCGAGCACAGCGTCGGCTTCGTCGAAGACCGCGCGCGCCGCCGGGGATGCCGCATACAGATCGGCGCCCATTGCGACGTATTGGGCGCCCTGACCGGGGAACAAGAAGGTTGTCTTGATGGGGCTGTTCATGCCCGCGAGCCTGTCAGCGCCGACGGCGGAAGGCGAGCACAATCCCCAGCATCAAGCCCCAGGCCGCGGTGCCCCAAGGTGCGCCGCTGCGCGATGAGCCGGGCGCCTGCGCGCAGCCGCTTTGGCCGTTGAGGATGCTCTTTTGAGCCGCGCCGGGATCGGGCGCCGCGCTGCCGGGGGGCGGCTTGCCAATGGGGTTCTGCGGATCGAGCGGCGCGGCGATCGGGGGCGACTCGACGTCGGGCAGATCGACCATCTCGGGCTCACCGGAGGGCTCAGGCTCGAGGACCGGAGGCAGCGGCAGCACCTCGGGCTCCTCTTCGGGCTCGGGCTCGGGTTGCGCGCCGGGTTCGGGCTGCTGGCTCGGCTCGGGGTCGGGATCGGGCGTCGCTTCGCCGCAGGTGTAGTCGCGGTGGCACAGACCCACCGAATCGGCGTCGGCGTTCACGCAGACCTTGAACCCACCGAAGTCCTTGCAGGTGGTCGTGCTGCCGCCAGGGCAGTCGGCCTCGCGGTCGCACTCCATGAAGCAGAAGCCGTTGTCGTCGCAATATGCGCCGGGCCCACACTGGTCGCTGCGCTCACAGGGATCGCACACGCTGCAGTCGCGATCGAGGGCGTCATCACACGCGTCACCGACGCCGTCTTCGTCCAGGTCCGCTTGGTCGCCGTTGGAGTCGTTGGGGCAGTTGTCATTGGCGTCGGGGATGCCGTCGCCATCACCGTCGGCCGCCGGGGGCGCGCCACCGACCCAGCCAGGCGGGTCGTAGTTGCCCAGCTCGGCCGCGCGGGTGCCCATCTCTTGCAGCCAGTCTTTGTAGGCGCCGGTGGCCGCATAGACTGGGTTGCTGCACGCTTGTCCGCCCCGCGACAAGGCGCCCATCACGCGGCCCTGATCGTCGAGCGGCGGGCCGCCCGAGTCGCCCTGGCAGGTGCCGCTGTCGCCGACCAACTCGGTGGTCGTGATGCCCTGATTGCCCCCGCAGGTCGGCCCCGCGCAGAGCACCTCCTTGCCGCCCACGAAGCGGCGCGTGCCCGATCCCTGGCCGTTGCCAATGTGTCCGTACCCGACCGCCGTGAACGCGGTGCCGGGTGCCGGATAGTCGTCGAGGCGCGGTTCGATGGGCGTGGCCTGGTTGGCGGGCACGTTCTGGTCGAGGATCAGCACGGCGATGTCGTTGCCGCAGGTGTCACCGCCCGGCACGGCTGCCCGCACTTCGCGCACGCCCATGCCGCCGTTGAAGTCGATCTGGGTGTCGGTGGTGACCCTGAACTGGTTGGCCGGATAGATGGCACCGAAGGGCGAGCGCCCGCAGATAACTTGGGGGCTCGCGAGCTGGGCGACGCAATGCTGAGCGGTGAGCACCAAGTTGGGCGCGATGAGCGTGCCCGAGCAGATGAACGTGCCCTGACCAGTCTGCAACGCGATGCCGGTGACGTAGGTGCGCTGGTTGTCGACCTGCCCACCCTGAATTCCGCGGACATGGGTCGCGATGGTCATCGGCTCGTCGGGTTGGCCACAGCCGCCGAGCACGAGCAGCGCGCCGATCAGAGGGAAGCGGTGTGACATGGGAGTCTCCAAGCTCGAGGGGTCGCACAACCACTGTAGCAATCATCGCACCATGCGTCGCACCCCAATTGCGACCGCCGCGACGGCGACCTCGGTCAGCTGACCCGTGTTCATGAGGCCTCACCGAGACATCGGGGTCGCAGGGGCGAGCCCCATGCGAAAGGAATGAGCCACGAACTCGCGCCCAAGCCCATCTGCCAATAGAGTACGCAGGCTCCACTGGAGAAGACCGTGCTCAACCGCATCTTGCGCCTCGAAAACGAAGTCCGCCAACACCCCAAGGACTTCGACCTGTGGTGCGCCCTCGCCGAAGCGCGCCTCGCGATGCGACAGCATGATGCGGCGGTGGACGCCCTCGAAGTCGCCGCGAAGTGTGCGTCGGCGGGGGCGGCGCATTGTGTCCGTCTCGGTGGCCTGTTTCAGCAGGTCGGTCTGCTTGAGCGCGCCCGACGCACCTTCGTTGAAGGGTGCCGGCGTTCGCCCGACTCGGCGGTCGCCCAGGAGCGGTTGGGCGTCTGCCTGCTCGCGTTGGGCGACGTCAAAGCGGGCGTGACCTGCCTGGCGGGTGCGACGTGGTTGGCCCCCGAAGATGCCGCCGTCCGCGCATCGCTGGGGCGGGCGTTGATGCGCATGCAGCGGTTGGACGAGGCAGAGTTGCACCTGCGCGAAGCCGCGCGTCTGGCCCCGAACAACCCAGACGCGGCGTGCACTCTGGCCGATTTGCAGCGCATCAAGGGCGAGCCCGAAGCCGCGCGCGCGACGCTCGAACCGGCCGTCGTCGCGCACCCCCATCATCGGGCGGCCGCCCTGTCGCTGGCCGAGCTTTGGGTCGAGGCGAAGACGCCCGCGAACGCCGTTGGCATTCTGCGCACGCTCTCGACGCATCACCGGGAAGACCCGATAGTGCTGACCGCGCTGGGGCGCGCCGAGCGGCTCGCAGAAGATCGCGCGTCGGCGCGGGCGACGTTGACGCGCGCCGCCGCCCTGCCCGACTCAGCCAGCGCGCCGCTGGTGGAGCGCGCGCACCTTGAGCGCGCCGCTGGCCGCATGGATGAGGTGGTCGACGCCCTGCGCGAAGCCGTGCAACGCGATCCGCAGAACACCGAAGCGCATCGCGCGCTGGGCGAGGCGTTGCACGCCACCGGTGATCATGACGGCGCCACGTCGACGCTGTCGAGCGGTCCACGGGCGCGCCGGGTGGCGCTGAGCGGCGACATCGGCCAGTACGGCATGGAGCGGCTGCTTAAGATGCTCGCCGAGCGGTCGAGCAGCGGCATCTTGCGCATGGTCTCACCGCGCGGCGCGGGCGAGCTGCATATGGTGGATGGCGCTGTGGCGGGCGCGAGCACGTCGACGACGAACCGGCTGGGCGAGCTGCTCGTCGAGGCGGGTTTGATGGACGACCAGCTGCTCGATACGGTCGTGGCGGAGCAGCGCGCGACCCGCAAACCACGGCCTCTGGGCGTGCTGGTTGTCGAGCGGCATCTGCTCTCTGCGGCGCAGGTGCGCCCGATCCTTGAGCGGCATGTGTTCGCCGCGATGGCCGAAATGCTGAGCTGGACCGACGGGCAATTCGCCTTCGATCACCAATCAAGCGCGGCGCTGCCACCGGCCCTGGGCATCGATCCCGATCACCTGCTCGAGGCCACGCGGGCCGGGCGGAATTCTCTGGCGCCACAGAGTGGTCGAAGCCGGCCGTCGATCAGTTGACCGAGGCCCGCTCCTTGACCCCCGGCATGCGGGTGTCGCTGATGATCGCGCCCGTCAACATGGTGCGGCGCAGGTCGGCGCGGCTCAGATCGGCGCGGCTCAGATCGGCGCGGCGCAGGTCGGCGAACTTCAGATCGGCATCATGCAGGCGGGCCGCAGCCAGCGACGCGTCGCGCAACACGGCCCCGCGCATATCCGTGCCCAGGCAATCGACGCCGCGCAGCGACGCGTTGCGCAGGTCCATGCCCCACAGCACCGCGCCATCGAAGACCGCGCCGTCAGCGACCAGACCCAAAGCGAGGCAGCCCCGCATGTCGACCCGCTGCGCATCGACGAGTGACAGGTCGGCGCCCAACATGCTCGCGCCGGCCAAGCGAGCGCAGCGCAGGTCGGCGTTGCGCAGGTTGCCTTCGTCGAGATCCGCGAGGCGCAGGTCGACGAGCACCAAGCAAGCGCTGCTCAGGTTCGCACCCGTCAGGTTGACCCTTTGCATCGCCACACCTTCGAGGTTGATGCCGCGCAGATCGAGCCCACTCAGATCAGCGTCGTTGAGATTGCCCTGTTCGCCGAGCAGGGCGAGGACCTTGTTGACGTCGCTCATTGTCGCTCCTGAGACGAGTGGCACGAGGACGAGCAGGCTATATAGACTTATGATAGCAATAAAGTTAAAGTTGGCTATTCAACCGCCGCTTCTCGGGTGCATTCACGCCCTTTATGCCGATTCACGCCCGCACCGAGCGGGTCGACGCTGCGTTGACGCGTGTTGAGAATGCGCCTTAAATGACAGCATGTACGTGCCCCTGCAGTCGCACCCCGACTACGCCCATCTTGCCACCCCCACGTTGACCGGCCAGCCCTTCGCGTTGAGCGCTGGGCTCCTTGAGCGGCTGCGCGAATCGAACGGCTTCGATACGACGTTGCGCGCGGTGCCCTCCGCCCCGGTCGTGCTGGCGTTGCGCGGCGCCAGCCTTGAGCGTGTCTGGCGCTGGCGTCGCGCCGGCCGCCGTGGCGTGCGTCCAGCGCTCGTGCAGACCGCGACGCCCATCCTGGTCACCGACCACATCGACCATGAGCGGCCCCGGTGCGTCATCGCCGTCTGGGGCGCAGATGGCACGCTCACCGCGTTTCAGGGCTCGACCGTGGCGCATATCGATTGGCTCAGGAAGCAGTGGACGGCGGGCCCTCGCAAGCGCATCGCCTGCACGCTCGCGACGGGGCGCTATCGCTACACGGTCCGCACCCATCGCAGCGCCGACGGCGACATCCCGCGGGCGCTGACACAGCATGACAAGTTGCCGATCTACCGCACCTATACCCGGGGGTCGCCGATGCAGACGTTCGGCCTCAAGGGCGCGCCCGCGAGCGCGTTCGGCGTCGCCGAGTGGCACGCCGCACACACCAACATTCACGCCGCCCGCACCCAGACCGCCGTGCAGTTGGAGGCCTTCGCCTCTGCGGGATGCCTGACCGTACCCGGCACCGCGCGCAGCGACCCGTGGCTGACGTTCTTGGCGTGCGCGAGCGGACCCGACGGCGCCCTGCGCGAGGTCATCTTGCTGACCGGCGCCGAGGCCCTGGCGGCCGCCGATCAGACCGTCAAGCTGCCTCGCCTTGCGCGGGCCGGCTCTTGCGAAGCGCGGGTCAAAGAGCTGCAGACCCACCTCAACCTGCACGCTGACGGCGACTTCGGCCCCAACACATTCCAAGCCTGGGTCCGCAGCGGCCCAGTGATTGGCTAAGGTCGATCGCATGCAGCTCCCGTTGTTTCAAACCGGACCATTGAGCGCCGCCGCGCAGCCGTTCAGCGATCCCGACGTCCAACGGCCGGACGCACCGGCGATGCTCGCGCGGCTGGTCGACCTGCGCGGTGGGGTGCGCCTGGCGGAGCACCTCGACGACATCTGGGACGAGCGAGAGGCGATGCCAGCGACGGGGCAGCGCATCGACCCGCGCCCACGCATCGACGAGACGCTGAGCATCATTCGCCGGCGCCTCGATGCCGCGTACGACCACCCAGAGCGCCTGCGGTATCGCCTGCCTGTCGGCGACACCATGCGCACCTTGGCCGAGTCTGCCCGCGATCGCCGCCGGGCGGGGCGGGCCGTCTGGTCTCCGTATGGCGAGTTTCTTGAGGTGCATCATAAGCGCGCCCAGTTCGCCCTGATGGAGCTCACCGCGGAGATTCGCCCGACGCTGCTGGCGATGGGGGGCGACGCGGCCGCGTTGGTGCGCTTGGATCAAGCCCTGTCAGAGTCGATGGCGGCGCGGCTCGGGGTGTTGATACGCGACGTGGCGCAGGCGGTCGAGGCGCGGGTCCACAGTGGATTCAAGCGCCTGCCGCTCACCGACGCCGCGGCGATCGCGGCGGTCATCGAGCCGATCTTTGCCGACGCGCGCGACCTGTACCGCGCCCTGTACCTGCACGCCGAGCGGGGGCTTACTCAGCTGGTGACCGCGGCTTTGCAGGCCAACTGATCGCGGGCGGTGCTGAAGGCCTCAGCGGCACCAGACCTCAGCGGCAGCAGACCTCAGCGGCAGCAGACCTCAGCGGCAGCAGACCTCAGCGGCAGCAGCGAAAGCCCACGTCGCGCCCAAAGAAGCCCTCCGGCACCACGAACCCAGCCTCACAGGCGCCCGCTTCGGGCCGGAACATCGACGCGGTGAGCTTGAAGCTCGCGCCGCGCCGCTGGCCGTCGTCGGTCAGCTCCCAGACGTTGCCGTTCTGATCGTGAATGCCCGCCGGCCCGACGCACTCGGGGCGCGCGCCGCACAGCTCGATCGCACCCGAACCGGCGACATGGTCGTTGCAGGTGCCGGCCGCATACCCGGGCCCATAGGGGTAGGGCCACATCTCTGGCCCCACGCAGGCCTGCTGCCATTGCGCGCCCGTACAGACCGAGAAGCCGAGCGTGGCGCAGGCGGCGCGCGCGCCTGCCAAGTCGACATCGGTCCACGGCAGCACGCCCGCGCGGCTGCACACGCCGGTTGCGTCGGCGCCCGAAGAGTCGGAGGACGCGTCGATACGGCTGGCCTCGAACTGGAATATCTCGAAGTCGTCGACGACGACGGTCGCCAGGCAGCCCGCCGGCATCATGTCGGGGGCCGCGTCGGCTTGGCCCGCGTCGGCTTGGCTCGCGTCGGCCTGGCTCGCGTCGGCTTGGCCCGCGTCGGTTGGGGCCGCGTCGGACGCAGCGTCGGCCCCTCGCATGTCGAATGCGTCAGGCGCGACGTGCGCATCGACCAGCGTATCAACCCGCATGTCGACCGCGCGGGCGTCGGGCCCCTGGTCGACGAGGGCCGCCATCATGTCGGCGGTGGCCTCGACGGGCCCGGCGTCATCGCAGCCGCCCAGGGCGAGCATCACGAGCACCCATGGCCTCATTTGCCCATCATCCGAGTCAGCACCGTCATGAAGGTGTCCTTAGACACCGAGATCCGCTCACAGACGCGGCCGTACAGCGTCAACGTCGGCACGTTGCGATCGCCGAAGTCGGCCTTGGCTTCATGCAGGGTGTACAGGATCACCCGCTCGAGTCGCGTCATGCCGTCGCGCACATCGGGCAACAGGTCGAGCGGATCGTCGATCATCCCCGGGGACGAAGCGGCAGGGGCCGCTCCCCGGGCGCACGCAGCTCAAGGCCTGTCTTGCCGAACTCAAGCTCCAACACCTCGGCGTCGCCGTCGTCGGTGGCCTTGATGGTCACCACCTGGCCCTTGACCGAGACGACCTCGTAGGCGCGCGCATAGGTGCGGCCCGTCATGGTCAGCTTGTACTCTTTGTCGGTGAACTCGAAGGCCATGGAGTTCATGACGTTCTGCGCCATCTCCTTGGCGATGGGGCGCTGCTCAGGGGGCAGCACGTCGAGCTGAACCCGCGCGGGATCGACCGTCCATCGACCCACGATAGCGGCGCGGGGGTCGTCGACCGGCCCCACGGATCCCTCAGCGACCTTGGCGGGCGCCTTGCCGGTGCTGCACCCGAGGAAGACTGAGAACAAGGCGAGGATGATGACGCGCGACATACGATCTCCGATTCGAGCTGGGCCTACTATATACGACGCCGTCGCCAGCGCTGCACACCGGCACGCAACGGCTCGCCGTTTTCACGCACGTCGACGCGATTGGGTTTAACGCCCAGCGTGCGCAGCTTTCGCCAAAGGCGAGTCGCGCCCGCGCCGACCAGCTCGATGCGCTCGATGTGATGGTAGCGCGTCATGATGGTGCGCACGGCCTTGGCCAGGGCGCCCTCAGGGCCGCGAATCGTCTGGCCATCGGCCGTCACACAGGCCGCCTTCGCGGCACCGACCGCCGGGCAGACATGCCGCACCTTGACCACATGCCACGGCCGCGTCGGCAGCTGCGGCGGGTTCGGATTGGCGGTGGTGAACGAAGGCCAGCCCATGCGCAGGGTGCGGCTGTCCTCGGCGAGCAGTTGCCAGGGCTCGAGCCCATCACGCAGGCAGGTTTGAAACGGCGTCAGAGGCGCATCGAGCGCCGCGCGGAAGTCGATCGCTGCGATGCGGCCCTGGCGGTCAAAGGTGAGCGCATATGCGGTCGAGCCGACGCTGTCGTCGTCCTTCTCAGGGCCCCGAGCGGCCGAGAAGCAGCGGTTGACCAGGCCCGACAACGCGGCCTTCGCAATGGGCTGCATCGTGGGCGCCTTGGGTGTGTGTTGCGGTGCGATCTCGGCGAGCTGCGCGGCCTCGTCCCCTTTGACGCGGGGCACATGCGTGCCGGGCTGCAACAACGCGGGCGGTTGAATCAGGGCGATAACGAGCATCGTGAGCATGCCGGCCTCCATGTGCTGAGTATGCTGGAGACGGTTATACGGCGGGTTCTCGATTCGCCCAAACTTATGCCGGCGAATCTTCCTTCAAAGCCGCGATGCTCGCCTTCGGCTGCGCTCCGCGGCTTTGAAGGAACCCAAGGAGAGAGCCCCGGAGCGCAGGGGCCGAGGTCAGCTGAGGCTGACCGCTGGAGAGACGACCGAGCGAAGCGAGGAGGAAAGCAGGCGTCGCCGAAGGCGGCCGGTCGCGAGCACCGCGGCTTTGAA
>JBNMOZ010000189.1:0-9523 GCA_051276005.1 Bradymonadia bacterium
TCGCCTGAGTGCTCGACGGGGCCAAACCCGCTCACATGGCCTTCCCGCTGGCAGAAACGGTGGATCGCGGCGTTGCAGTCGGGGCCGATGCGCTGGCCTTGGCCGTTGCAGGGGGCGTGCAGCGTTGTCATGACCGAGTAGCGCGTGCCCACAACCTGGGCGTTGTCGCGCACGCAGGCTACGAAGACGAAGTCGGCGCCGCCCTCGAGGGGGCCAAATCCGCTCACATGGCCCTGGCTTGCGCAGTATCTGTGGATCGCCGCGTTGCATTGAGGGCCGATGCGCTCCGGGCTGGCGTTGCAGCCGGGATGGTGGCTGGCGAGGGTCGCGAAGGTGACCCGCTCGGGGGGCACTGTCGCCAGGCAGGTCACCGCCGAGACGTCGCCGAAGTTCTCGACCGGGCCGAAGCCGGTGCTGGCGCAGGCGCGCGCTGAGCAGAAGCGGTTCATGGCCGCGTTGCAGTTGGGCCCGATGCGTTCGCCGCCGCCGTTGCAGTTGCCGTGGTGCTGGATCAGCGCGCTGTAGGTCGTCTCGACGACGGCCGCGCGGTGGCCGTTGTCGATCACGCCGTTGCAGTCGTCATCGATGCCGTTGCAGGCCTCGGCCTGGGGCTCGCCGGGCGTGCACCCATTGGCGCAATCGGCCGCGCGCTCGCAGGCGCCGACCCCGCACGCGGCCGCGGCGCCGTCTTCGTCGACGGTCCCGTCGCAGTCGTCATCCACGGCGTTGCAGGTCTCGCTCACCGGTTCGCTGGGCGTGCAGCGCTGGGGTCGACCGTTTGCACAATTGGGCACCGTGGACCGGCAGGCACCGACGCCGCAGACGGACGAGTTGAGGCCTTCATCGACCGCATCATCGCAGTCGTCGTCGCTGCCGTTACAGGCCTCGAGCGCGCCCGGATGGATGCCCGCGTTGGCGTCGTTGCAGTCGATCGGGCCGCAGTTGCCGGTGGTGCCGTACCCGTCGTTGTCGTCGTCGATATCGGCGCACATCGGCCCAGCGTCGGGCGGGGCTGCGTCGATAGCCACCATCGCGTCGATCGCCTGGCTGCCGTCGGGGTCGGGCCACGCGTCCTCGATCACGCGGGCATCGTCGACGCTCGCGTCATCTGCGGCGATTGACGCGCGGGCCGAATCGGACGGCTGACAGGCGCCGACGGCCAGGAGCAACGTTGAACAGAGCAGCATCCGCATATCTGACCGATAGCATATCGACGGGCTCGCGCGCATCGCAGGCGCACGCTATCGTGTTGCCGATGCAAAGATTTTTCCGTCTCTTGGTGCCCCTCTGCCTGCCGCTCTGCCTTGGTGCGTGCGCCGGTGAATTGAGCAGCGGCCCCGTCATGCCGGCCTCGCCGGACGCACCCGACGTCTACATTGGCGATGACGGCGTCATCCGCGACGCCACCGTACATCCTGGGACTGACTCAGGCGCCGATGCTGACGCGCAGGTCGATGAAGATCCCGACGACGATCTGCCCCTCTTCGAGCCCGCTGCGCCCACGATGTATCGGCTGACCCGCGCGCAGTACGTCAACTCAATACGCGACCTGCTGGGCGACATCGAGGTGCCGGCCGACCTCGAGGCCGACACGCCGCTGCACGGTTTCGTGAGCGTGGGCGCGTCGGAGCTGACCATCTCGCCCCGCGCGGTCGAGCAGTATGAGGCCGCCGCGCTGGCGCTCATGACGCAGGTCTTCGCGCCAGATCGTCGGGCTGGCTTTACGGGCTGCGAAGACCCGAACCCTGAGTGTGTGCGCGCGTTTATCGCTACGTTTGGTCGTCGCGCCTGGCGGCGCCCGCTGACCATGGACGAGCTGGATTTGTTTGCAGGCCTGTACGCGCAGCTTGCGGCAGACCTGCTCGATCGGTGGCGGGCGTTGCAGTTCACGGCGGCGGGTCTGCTGCAGGCGCCCGACTTCGTCTTCCGCGTCGAGCATGGCGAGCAGCCTGACGGCGGGGGCGAGCGGCGCTACACGAGCTACGAGATGGCCGCGCGGCTGTCGTACTTGCTGTGGAACTCGACCCCCGACGACGCGTTGCTCGACGCGGCCGATCGGGGTGATTTGGTCACTGACGCCGGTCTACTGGCCCAGGCCGAGCGGCTGCTGGCCGACCCGCGGGCGCGGGCGACGATGCGGGCCTACTTCGGCGAGTACTTCAACTTGGGTCGCCTCGACACGCTCGAGAAGGACCGCGAGCTGTACCCGCAAATGTCGGCCACCCTGGGCCCGGCGATGCGCGGCGAGATCGAGCGCGTCATCGACGATCTGATCTTCGAGCAGGACGCCGATCTGCGTGAGTTGATGACGACCAGCACCACCTTCGTCACCGCCGAGTTGGCGGCGCTGTACACCCTGCCCGCCGTCGAGCCCAGCGCCGAGAACGAGGGCTTCGTGAAGGTCGAGCTGCCCGAGGACGGGCCGCGCGGCGGCTTGATGGGCATGGGCGGCATCCTCGCGCTCAACGCCCATAACACCGTCACGTCGCCGACCCATCGCGGCAAGTTCATCCAGAACAACCTGCTGTGCGTCGACATCCCACCGCCGCCGCCCGGGGTGGTCACGTCGCTCGAAGAGATCCCCGATGACGGGCCGACCACCACCCGCGCGAAGCTCGCCCGGCATGCTGAAGATCCCGCCTGCGTGGGGTGTCATCGCCTGATGGATCCGCTGGGCTTGGCGTTGGAGAACTTCGACGCGATCGGCGCCTGGCGCACCACCGAGAACGGGTTCCCCATCGACGCGAGCGCCGAGATCGGGGGCATGACCTTCCAGGGCGCCCGCGAGCTGGGCGAGCTGTTGCGCCACCAAGACAGCATCGGCGAGTGCCTGTCGCGGCGGCTGTTTCGCCACGCCTCGGGTCGCCTCGAAGAGCCGGGCCAGGAGCGCACGATCATCGAGTTGTCGCGCGACTTCGCCGACGACGGGCACCGCTTCAAGGCGCTGCTCATCACGCTGGTGCAGAGCGAAGGCTTCCGCCGCGTTGGAGCAGTCCAATGAGTTCGTTCAAGAACGGCAATCATAAGACAATTCAGCGCCGCACCTTCCTGCGCGGCATGATCGGCGGGGCCGTCGCCAGCGTCGCCCTGCCCACGTTGGAGTGCATGCTCGGCGTCAACGGCGAGGCCTGGGCCGACGGCGCGCCTTTGCCCACGCGCTTCGGCGTCTGGTTCTGGGGCAACGGCGTGCGGCGCAGCCAGTGGCTGCCCGCCGGCACTGGCGCGAACTGGCAGGCCAACACCGAGATGGCGCCGCTCAACCCCGTCAAGGCCTGGATCAGCCCGGTCACCGGGCTCGAGATCAAGACCGCCAGCCACCCGCATCACTCGGGCATGACCGGCATCCTGACCGGCAAGCGCTACCACCAGGTCGGCATCACCCGCGACACGATCGTGACCACCTTCGACGGCCCGTCTGTCGACCAGATCGCCGCGGCCCACTTCGAAGGCACGACGCCGCTGCGCTCGCTCGAGGTCGCCGTGTGTCGCTTTCGCGGCACCGACGAAGGCACGACGTTTCAGCACCTGTCGCATAACGGCCCCAACAACGTGAACCCGTCGGAGTACGCGCCGGCGAACCTGTTTCGGCGTCTGTTCGGCATGGGTCCCACCGACGAGCAGCTCGAGTCGGCGCGGCGCAGCGTTTTGGACGCGGTGAACGGGCGCATTCGCAGCCTGCAGGCCAAGGTGGGCGTGCGCGATCGGCAGCGTTTGGAGCAGCACTTCGACAGCATCCGCGCGTTGGAGCTGCGGCTGGCGGCTGACGCGCGGGTGTGCGCTCGCCCCGACGAGCCCGGCGTGTATCCCGACATCGAAGGGCGCGAGCAGATCGCCGAGAAGAACCAGTCGATGTCGCGCCTGGTCGCGCTGGCGTTGGCCTGCGACATGACCCGCGCGTTCTCGGTGATGTTCAGCACCGCCGGCAGCGGCGTGATCGTCTGGCCCGCGGGCGCCCAGAACAGCCTGCACCAGATGTGTCACGACGAGGCCGGCGACCAGCCGACCGTGCACGCCGCGGTGACCTATCAGATGGAGCGCCTCAGCGAATTTTTGCAGATTCTGCGCGACACGCCCGATGGCGCGGGCAACCTGCTCGACAACAGCTCGATCCTCTGCACGACCGAGCTCAGCGAGGGCAACCGCCACTCCAACGATGAGTTCCCGGTGCTGATCGCGGGCAAGGGCGGGGGGCGCCTGCGCGGCGGGATTCACTACCGCTCGAACACCCGTGAGAACGCCAGCATGGCTGGATTAACAGCGTTGCGCGGCGCTGGGGTGCCCATGGAGAGCTTTGGGGAAGGGCTGGGGCGCACCGTCAACGCGATCGGTGCCTTGCAGGTCTGATCCGCTGGCGCTCTGATCAGTCCCGGCTGAGCGCGGGCAGCCGGTTGGCCAGGATCGCGATCGCCGTCGCCGGCATGCCCCTCTGCTTCGCCAACGTCTGGTAGTGCGCGAGCTTGTCGCGGGTCTGATCGCCCACCTTGCTGAAGTGGTATTCGATGTAGGTCTCGACGTCGAAGGGCATCACCTTGGGCATCATCCACGTGATCACGCGCAGCCCAAACCGCGACGAGATCAGCCACGCGAGCAGCCCGTTGCCGCCCGGCTGCACGATCGTACGCGCCTCACGGGCCGCCTGACTCGCCAGCTTCGAGCCGACCTTGCCGAAGTTGGCGAACTTCCAGCCCGACACCTCGAGCCCCGCCATGTAGGGCATCATGATGCACGACATGAACATCGTCTTGCCCTGCGCATCGGGCACGATCGTGCTCGCCCAGCCACCCGCGTTGAGCGTGTCGACGATCTCTTCGATTCGGCCCCGCCCACCGCTGAACGGGTTCTTGGGCTTGGGCCACCAGTAGGCGATGCCCGGCGGATCGTAGGTCTCGGTGCGCAGCGGCGCCTGCCAGCTGATCATCTGAATCACGCCCGCGCAGAGGCGATCGGGGGTCACCCGCGCCTCCATGTATTCGCGATCCTGTAGCCCGGCCTGCATGTAGAGGATCGTCGCTTCACCCAGATGCGGCAGCAGATCGTCGAGCCAGCCGGTCATCAGCGCGGGTGACGAGACGCAGATCCAGAGCTGGTCGAAGCTGCGGTCGGTCAGATCGTCGATCGGGGTGATCACCTCATAGTCGGTGAACCGGATCGTCTGCCCCCTCTCAGGGCCCTTGAGGGGGTAGAGGACCATGCCGTCGGCCAGCGACGCGCGGTACTTCTCCTTGGCGTAGTAGGTGACCTTCGCCCCGCCCTTGGACAGGTGATAGCCATACACCGCGCCCACTGCGCCCGCGCCGACGATGAGGATCTTGGGCTTAGTCTGCATTGCGACTCGATAAGTGCATGTGGCGCGACTCTACAGGCTCGGGCGACGGCCCGCTATGCCGGCAGAAACGAGCGATGGCCGGGTCAGGGCCGCAACAACAGCCAGACGGCGACCGCGAGGCCGGCCACCAGCAGCGCGGCGATCGCCAGGCGCGGGGTCAGCCCGTCGCTGGGTGGATCGAGCGGCGCCGGCGGCGGCGGCGGACCGCCACTCTTCTCGGCCGCCAGCATGTCGGCCAGCGCCTCTTCGGAGATGAAGCGGGGCGCGACAATCGCGTGTTTGGGGGCCTCGATGGCGGCGCGGGCGGCGTCGATCTCGGCCCGGATCTCATCAATTTGCTGGCCGAACAAAGTCTGCATGAACCGAGCGCGGCTCTCCTTGGCATCGACGACGACGGCGTGGTTGACGAGCCACTCGGCCAGGTCGGCGGCCATGAGGCTCGCGTCGGCATAGCGATCGCTGGCTTCGCGGGCCAGGGCGCGGGCGATGATGGCGTCCAAGTCGCGATCGATGCCTGGCGCATGTGTCGACGGGGGCGGTGCTTCGGCCCGGCGCACGCGATCCATGGTCGCGAAGTCGCCCGAATCGCGGAAGACCTGCACGCCGGTCAGCATCTCGTAGAGCACCGTGCCCAGCGAGAAGATGTCGACCCGCTTGTCGACGGGCAGGCCGCGCACCTGCTCGGGCGCCATATAGCTGATCTTGCCCTTGATCGAGCCGATTTGGCTCTTGAGATCGATGGTCGTCTGCGCGATCCCGAAGTCGATGAGTTTGATGCCGCCGTCGAAGGCCAACATCACATTACCGGGGCTCACGTCGCGGTTGACGATGTTGAGGGGCTGGCCGAATTCGTCAGTCAAAGCATGGGCATACGCGAGGGCGTCGGCCACCTCACGGGCCAGCCCGACCGCCATCGTGATGCCCAGGCTCTCGCCCCGTTTGCGCAGCCGCCGCAGGACCGTCGACAGGTCGAACCCGAAGACATACTCCATGGCGATCCACGCGGTGTTGCGGTCTTCGCCGTGCTCAAGGGTGCGGGCGATGTTCGGATGCCGCAGCCGCTGGCCGACCTCGGCTTCGCTGACGAACATCTCGCGGTAGCTCTTGCGCGAGACCAGATCGGGCAGGAGCGTCTTGACCGCAACCAGGCCGTCTGGGTTATCGCCGTCGGTGTCCTTCGGCGTGAGCGTGTTGGCCAGGAAGACCCGCGCCATGCCCCCCTTCTTGAGGAGCTTGAACAGTTGAAACCGACCGAGCGGCACGGGTGCTTGAGACGCCATGCGCCAATCATCCATCCCCATGGCACGCCGTCAAGGCGGGCGATGAGATCCGCGAGGCGGGCGTTCACATGCGAACGGACTGTTTCTTGCTCACTCCGCGCGCGAACATCACCAATTGTTGAGGACACCGTATGACTTTCAGGCTGCCTGGCGCGCCGATCTGGCTCGCCGCCGCCCTCTGTGTCGGCTGCATCGAAGAGACGGCGCCGGCCGATGAGACCCCGACGGACGCCGCGCAGGTCGACGCGATGGTCGACGACGCCCAGCTGCCCGAGCCCGACGCGAACTCCGAGCCGACGCCCGACGCGAACCCCGAGCCGATGCCCGAGCCTGTGCCTGCCTGCGGCAACGAGGACGATCTGGCGCCCAACCAGACCGCTGACGACGCCACGCCGGTTGAACCCGGCTTCGTGCGCACTGACCTGTTCTTGTGTCCCGAGAGCAGTGACTGGTTCGCCGTACCGCTCGACGCGGGCCTCGGCTTCACGGTCCGCCTCAAGGCCGATCCGCCCGAGGTCGACCTGGATCTGGCGATCGTCGACGCCGACGGTGAAGTGCTCGCCGAGAGCGCCAACGATGGCGGCAACGAGCTGATCGAGTTTGTGCCCGAGGCCGCCGGCACGGTCTGGGTGCGGGTCAGCGGCTACCAGGACGAGGCCGCGTTCTATGCGCTCTTGCTCTCGACCGGCTGCAGCCTCGACGCGCAATGCCCCGACGATCAGCTCTGCGATCGCTATGAGGGCCAGTGCAAGCCCGTGCGCGAGTCGGTCTGCGGCAATGACGCCTTCGAAGACAACGACCGCGACACCGACGCGGCGGCGGTGCCGGACGGCGGGCGCATCGACGCGATGATCTGCGGTGTCGATCGCGACTGGTACGCCATCGACGCGGCCGACGGCGACATCTACGACGTGCTCATCCAGTTCCCCGAGCGGCAAGACGTGGATCTGTTCGTCATCGAGGCGGAGTCTGGCGAGCTGGTCGCGACGGCGCGCGGCGACGCGCGCACCAACCCCGAGCGTCTGCAGCTGAGTAACGTGCCGGCTGGTCGCTACTTGGTGGGCGTGCGCTTGTTCGTGCCCGCCGACGAGCAGGACCGCGAGATCGAGTACACCCTGCAAATCGTGGGTCGCTCCGGTGGCTGCAACATCGACCGCGACTGCGCCAACCCGCTCTATCCGGTCTGCGACGCGAGCATCTGTCGCGCGGTCGATGGCCAAGGCCTGGTCGCGCTGGGCGGCCGCTGCGGAGAAGACAACGACTGCGGTCCCGACGCCGACTTCTGCTACACGGGCGGCGCCGGCGGGCACGACAACTTCTGCACGGTGCAGTGCGGCGGCCCCGGGTCGTGCGGCGCGCTCGGCGCAGAGTCGTATTGTTTGCCCGTGCAGCGCGACTTCGCGGTGTGCGTGCCGCCCTGCGCATCCAACGACGATTGCAGCGGCTTTCGCACCTGCGACGCCGGCGTCTGCGAGTTGCGCGGCGAGTGCCAGACCGATCGCGAATGCGGCGAGGGTGAGAGCTGCCTGATCACGCAGTTTGGGCGCTACTGCCGCGAGACGCCGCCGCCACCGTTCTGCGGTATGGACGCGGCCAACGATCCCAACGACGTGCAAGACCAAGCCACGGTCATCGCGGCCGACGGCGTCGCGGTCGAAGGCCTCAACCTCTGCAACGTCGACAGCGACTGGTACCAGGTCACCGTGCCGCCCGAAGCGGCCGCGTTCACCCTGAGCCTCGGCGCTGAGTTTCCGGCGGGCATCGACATCGACGTCTACATCTTCGACGAGAACGGGCGTTCGCTGGGCGAGTCGAGCTCGCCGGACCAGCAGGCCGAGTTCGTCGAGATCCGGTTTATCGCGCCGGGCACCTACTTCATGCAGGTCGATCAGTTCGACGGGCCCAGCCTCGACGACACCGTGTACAGCGTCACCGCGACGCTGGCCGACAATGACGATCGCTGCACGGTCGAAGGCGGCGAGTGCAATCGCACCAACCCCCTGCGCATCGCCTGCGACGTCGACACCGGCGCGTGCAGCGACCTTGACGGCGCGGGCATGGTAGAGCCCGGCGGCGCATGCGACAGCCAGGATGACTGCAGCGACGCGTCGGAGTTCTGCTGGAACTTCGAGGGCGGCGCAGAGGGGGTCAACATCTGCTCGAGCCAGTGCGCCGTCGACGCTGACTGCGCAGGCATCGAAGGCACCGAGTGTCAGCTGTTCCAACAGGGACAGTTCGGGGCGTGCCTGCCGCCCCGCGAGTAGCTTCTTTCAAGCTCGTGGTGATCGCGCTGGGCCGCTTCAGGGCTCTCTTTGGCGTCCTCGAAACCTCGAAGGCGCCCCAGCCCGCCTCAGCCCGCCTCAGCCCGCCTCAATGATCCGTGGCACGGGTCCGACAACCCCTGAAGTTCTGAGACTGAAACGTCGCAAGCCCGCATCTTGTGGGTGGCGCTCGAATTGCATTGAGTCGGTCGCGTAGACGTATCATCTCAGGAGATCACCGAATGCCCCGCCTGCCTGCCCTTCTGGGTGTCGCGACCGCCGTCATGCCCGCCCTGGCCCTCGCCTGTGGGGGCTTCTTCTGCAGCGCCACGCCCGTCGACCAGACCGCCGAGCGCATCATCTTCGTCAAAGAGGACGCCGCGACCGTCACCAGCTACGTCGAGATCACCTATCAGGGCTCGGCTGAGGACTTCGCCTGGATCGTGCCGGTGCCGTCGGTGCCCGAGCTCGACATCTGGGACGGCGGCGCGTTCAACGGCCTCGACCTGGCGACCCAGCCGCAATTCCGGGGCAACTTCGGGTGCTTCTCGCCTGAAGCCGGTGGGCAGGCCGACGATGACGGGGACAGTGACGATGACGGCGTCGAGGTGCTCGCTCGCGAGCAGGTGGGCCCCTTCGACACGGCCACGATCACG
>JBNMOZ010000190.1:0-9513 GCA_051276005.1 Bradymonadia bacterium
CGACGGCTGTGCTGATCCGAAAGTGTAACGGAGGCGCCCGGTTCATTCTGTAACGGAGGCGCCCGGTTCATACCTACCCGAGCGGGGGCTTAACAGTCAGCGCCTGGGCCGGCTGGAAAATTTTCGATAGGGCTTGATCGGATGCATCTCCCATTGAATGAAGGCCCATTCCACCCAAGGAAACTCCGGCGGAATGGGCAGACTTTCACTCTGAGTGAACTGCTGCGGATCGAGCTTCTCGATATTGAAGTGGCGCAGTCGCGGATCTTGCGTGACCATCATAGACCGTATCGCTGCCTTGTAGCAGCCATCCCAGTACTTCTGGCCCGCAAACTTCTTCTCCATCACAGGGATCGCTTTGACC
Organism: Bradymonadia bacterium; assembly: GCA_051276005.1. Classification (GTDB taxonomy): domain Bacteria; phylum Myxococcota_A; class Bradymonadia; order UBA7976; family UBA1532; genus JBNMOZ01. Next base: position 365 of record JBNMOZ010000190.1, read on the forward strand.
AGCGCGTCAAAGGCGAAGTCTCTTCGACTCGAGATCAGGATGCCAAGTTGATCCGTATACGGAAGCGAACACGCCTTATCGATGAGCTGCTCGTTGGGAATGGATTCGTATTCTCGAAGATAGCGCGCAATCTTGCTGGTGCCTGACCGAAGTTTGTTCTGCGTGAAGAGATCAGCCAGCGCCTTGGGAGGCCTCAGATGCCCGGCAACAGCCAACGCGTCCTCAGCCGCCGTGCCGTAGCTTTCCCAGAGCGTCGCCAGTCGCGCCGCGCTCAGGTTGCGACGTTGCGGCCTGGCCAGCAGCACCAACTCGTTCAGGGCGTTCAGCAATCGAGTTTCGTGGCGCAACGGCAGGGGCAATTGCGGATCGGGCTGGTGCACGCCCCACCGCAGGTAGCGCATGCTCGCGTAGACGTTTCGTCCGATGAGCGCACGGGCCTCGTCGGTTGGCAGCATCGAGCCAACGATCACTCGATCGGCGGCCTCAAGGGCCGGCACATCGACCCCGAAAGGTCCCACGACGGCGGTCGCCAGTAGAATGAGATGAATCATGTAACCTGCTAGTCGAGCGGGTTGCGCGGGCTCTGGTGTTGCATGCCGAGGCTGCCCCAGTCGCTCTGCCAGATGTTGGCGAAATGTTCCTGCGCCGCGCCGGATGAGGCTCCAACAATTTTGTATGAATCAGGATGAGGTTCCAACAACTTCGTGTGAATCAATTACAAGCGCTCGCCGAGCCCTAAAAGTGCGCTCTCGTCGTACACGGACGCTACACGATCGCGCCCATCAGGCGCTGATCGCCCCGCGATCCGCTCTCAGAACGCGGCCGATCCTCCGAATCTCATGACCAAGCCCGCGGCCCGCCACCACCCCGTGTCGCCCAAACGCACCTCGCCCTCTGCCTGCCCCCTGGCCGCCACTGTCGCTGACTTCATTCGTGTCTCTTCGCGATCCGGCCGCGTCTACACCTGCTGAGGCGCCGCCACTTCGCGGCACCCGTAGGGCCACCACCCGCCCTCAGGGAAGCAGATCCGCACCCCGCGGCGCAGGTCATCCATCGCCTCTCGCCGATGCGCCGCGAACTCCGCACGGGCCACCAGAAACGCCTGGTTCAGCCGCCGGCAGCTGCCATAGCAGGCGGGCGCTGGGCTGGGCTCGAAGCCCTTCGGTCGGCTGTTCGGCGAGCGGTTCTGCACCCTGCGCCGCGTGCTGGGCCGCCTGCCCTCTGCCGTCATACGCGCCCGAGTCTCGGCGATGATCTCCTTCGCTATGTGGCGATACCAAGTCTGCCGCGCGTACACGCTCTTCGGCAGACCTGGCAGCGGGACCAGCGCCAGCGTCCGGTTCATCGGCAGCCGCAACGTCCAGCCTCGCATCGCTTCGCGGCGCCCGTCGGCGGTCACGTAGCTGCCCCGCATCACCGCACCTCGCCGCAGCGCGTCGACGCAGTTGATGCCCGGCCAGTCGGCCGGCTTGAGCACCAGGTTCTCGGCGCAGGCCTGGGCCATCAGGTGCTTGATTCGCGCGCGCAGCGCGACGTCGTCAATGACGCTGATCGTCGCCGCCCGCCGGCCCCAGACCGGGCCCTTGAACTGGTGGTGAAACTGCGCGGCTCGGGCGATGGCCGCCTCGGTCCAGCTGAGCCAGCGCCCGAGCACGTTGGCGTCACCGCAAGTTGCTAAGCTGAATAATGATTAGACATTGTTACGAGGAGATGCAGCTTCACCTGCGGGTACTTACGCTGCGCTTCGGCGAAGATGCCGAGGATCTCCGCCATCAGCATCGGCTTGGGCGCCAGGCGATGGAGGCCGAACATCGTTCGACTCTTGATTTCAGCGACATAGCGACGATTGCAGTGGCGTAGACGGCGTGCCATTTCGCGCTCCGGGGCGTGGACGGGCGAGGGTGCCCATGTCTCCCCATCGGCCAGTCGCGGCGCGGGTCGCAGAAAAAGTGAGAAAACTCGCGTGCGCTCGACGATCCGCTCGCGAACCCGATGTGGCACGCTGCCGCCATGAACACGCTTCGACACCCCGGCAGCTGGCTCGGCGTCATGACCTGGGCGGCCCTCTTCGGCCTCGCCCTCATCGCCTCGCCCTGGGTCCCCCAAACACCCATCGCGACCATGGTCAGCTTCGGCGTGATCTTCTGCGCGCTCGCGGGCGTCGTGATCGCCGGCAGCTATGGCGCTGCGCTGGTCGAGACGAGTTGGCGCGGCGTCGGCGTCGTGACCCTCTTGGGCCTGGCCGCCGTCGCGGGCGGCGCGTGGCTCGACGACGCCCCCTCAGCGCTCCTCATCGGCGCTGGGCTGATCCTCGCGGCCAGCACCATCGGCGCTCGCATCGGCCATGAAGTGCTGGAAGCCAGCTATCTGTGGCCCCTCGTCATCGTCGCCCTGGGCGCCGACATTTGGAGCGTCACCGCCCCCGAAGGCGTCACCCAGCAGCTCATCGGCGACGGCATCCCACCGGGCGTGCCGCTGATCATCCTCACCCTGCCGGTGCCCGGATTGGGCCTCTCGCCCGTGCTCGGGATCGGCGATCTGCTGTTCTCGGGGCTCATGCTCGGCGCCGTCGCGCGCCTGGGCTTGTCGATGCGCCGCGCCGTCATCGGGTTGGGCGTCGGGTTCGCCTGCTGCCTGGCGGGGCTCTTCGTCTGGGCGGTCCCCCTGCCCGCCCTGCCGTTCATCGGTCTGGCCGGCGTCATCGCCCTCGGTCGACAAGCCCCTATCAAGCCGCGGGAGGCCGGCCTCGCCGTGCTCTTCATCGGGGGCGTCTTCCTCATTCGCTGGGCCGTGCTATAACGCGCGCCCGATGAAGCTAAAGCGCCTCGACATTCACGGCTTCAAGTCGTTCTACCACCGGACCACGCTCGTCTTCGATGACGGGATCACGGCCGTGGTCGGACCCAACGGCTGTGGCAAGTCGAACATCGTCGACGCGATCAAGTGGGTCATGGGCGAGCAGGGCGCCAAGGCATTGCGCGGCGGCGCGATGGAAGACGTCATCTTCGCGGGCAGCGAGCGGCGCGGATCGATGGGCATGGGCGAGGTGCGGCTCACCTTCACCAACGACGGCAGCGCCGAGGTGCCCGCCCGGTGGCAGGGCGTGCCCGAGTTGGCCATCGAGCGCCGCATCGAGCGCAGCAAGGGCTCCGACTACCTGCTCAACAAGCGCCGCTGCCGATTGGCCGACGTGCAAGAGCTGGTCGCGGGCACCGGCGTGGGCAGCGGACCCGGCGGACAGCGCGCCTACGCGATCATCGAGCAGGGCCAAATTGGCCGCATCGTCAGCGCCAAGGCCGACGAGCGGCGCCTGCTCATCGAAGAGGCCGCCGGCATCACCCGCTATCGCACCCGCCGTCGCCAAGCCGAGCGCAAGATGCAGGAGACGCGCGACAACATCGAGCGCCTGCAAGACGTGCTGGGCGAGGTCGAGTCGCGCATGCGCAGCCTCAAGCGGCAGGCCCGAAAGGCCGAGCGGTACGCAGAGTATCGCGACGAAGCGCGCGAGATCGCGCTGCGGCAAATCGTATGCGCGTGGCTTGAAGTGGCGGCGGCCCATCGGCAGGTCGAGGCCCAATTGGCGGCCCATACGAGCGCGCTGGACGATCAAGAGCGCGCCTTCGCGATCGCCGTCGCCCAGCGCACCGCGGCCTCGGCGAGCGTGCGGCTGACCGAAGACATCGCCCGCCGCGCGACCGACGCGCTGACCGCGGCAGAGCAGGCCGCGCAGGCCGCACGCGGTGAGTTGACGCTGCTGGCCCAGCAAATCTCGGCCGCCGAGGAGCGCGTCGCGTCGGCCCTGGCGGACCAAGCCGAGGCCACAGCGCGTGACGGCGATCTGGAGACCGAGCTGCGCGCAGCGACGGCCCGCAAGGACGCGTTAGAGGCCGCCGTCCCGCATCGCGACGACGTCAAGGCCCAGTCCCAGGCCCAGGCCCAGGCCCAGGCCACGCTCAAGACGGCCCGCGCCGCGCTCGAAGATCTGCGCCGCGCCGAAGCCGAACAGGCCCGAACGCTGGCCCGGGCCTCGGCCGAGCGCGACGCCGCCCGCCGCCAGCGCGACGATCTGCGCCAACGCGCCGCAGCCGCCGGTGTGACCGCCGAGTCCGCGACTCAAGAGGCCGTGACGGCGTCAACCCGCTGCGACGCGGCCCGAGCCCGGGTCGAAGCGGCACAAGAGAGCATCGAGGCCGCCGCCGTCGCGCGCACAGACGCCGAGACGGCCGGACAAGCGGCCCGGACCGCGAGTCAGACGGCCGCCGCCGACGAGCGTCGCCATATGCAGGCCCTCGCCGACACCCGCGGTCGACACAAGGCGCTGGCAGATCTAGAACGCCGCCACGCGGGCATCGGCGCAGGATCCAAGGCCGCCCTCGACGCGAAGTTGCCGGGCGTGCGCGGCGTCGTCGCGTCTGAGTTGGACGTGCCTGCCGAGTGGGAGACCGCCGTGGGCGCGGCGCTGGCTGACGCGCTCACCGGCGTCTTGGTCGACGACGCCGACGCCGCAAAGGCGGTCCTCAAGTGGCTGATTGAGAAGAAGAAGGGTCGCGCCACCCTGGTGCGAGCCGACGCCGCGCCGGTCGCCCTTGGGCGGGCGCCAGACGACGCCGGGGTCATCGGCAGGCTGGTCGATCAGCTCGACGCCCCCTCCCCCGTCGCCGTCGCGTTGCTGGGCGATGTGCTGCTGGTCGACGACGTCTCGACCGCTCTGCGCGTGGACTGGTCGGGCCCAATCGTGACCCGCGGCGGCGCCCGCATCGATGGTGATCGCCTGCTGCGTGGCGGCTCACAGACGGCCGACACCTCGACGCTCAGCCGGCGTCGTGAGCAAAAGGCGCTGGCAGAGAAGATCGCGCAGATCGACACGGCCCGCGCCGAGGCCGAAGCCCAGCGCGTCGCGCACGAGTCCGCGCGCAGCGCCGCCCGGCGCCGGGTTGATGACGCCCGTAAGGCCGTGCATGCCGCCGAGCTGGCCCGCGCTGATGCCCGCAAAGATCTCGCGCGCGCAGAATCTGAAGTGGCACGGGCCCGACGCGCGGCCCAGACGGCCGAGGCCGACGCGACGCGTTTGAACGCCGAGGCCAATGCCGCCCAGCAGCGCGCCGAAGCCGCCGCGCAGACCGTCGCCTCTGCCGATGTCGCCAACACCGACCGCCAGACCGCGCTCACGGCCGCCGAAGCCCAGGTCGAGGACGCCGAGGCGCGCCGCGATCGCACCGTCGCCGCCCTGCACGCCGCCAAGGCCGAGCGCGCCGCCCGCGCCGCCCGCATCGACGAGGCCCGCAACGCCCTCAACCGCCTCACCCGCGAGCGGGTCGCGCTCAACGCGTCCACCCAACGCGCCGAGAAGATCCGCCTGACCGCCGACACCGAGCGCCGCCTGTTCGAGGAGCGCCGCACCGACATGCGGCGGCGTCTCGCGACGGCCCAGGCAGAGGCCGCCGAGCGCGCCTCAGGGGTGCGCGCCGAGCGCGACGCCGCCGAAGCCGCCCGCGCCACCCATTCTGGGCACGAAGCCCGCGTTGACGAGGCCCGCGCCACCCGCGATGTCACCCGCGACGCCCTGACCGAAGCCCGCATGGCCGCGCAAAGCCACGCCCTGCGCGCCCAGCACCTCTCAGAGCAGGTGCAGGAGCGCTACCGCCGCAGCCTGGGCGACGTCGTCACCGACTATCACCATCGCCCGCTGCCAACGGCCGAAGACGCCGAGCGCCTGCGCCAACTCGAAGCCCTGATCGAGCGCATGGGGCCGGTCAACCTCAACGCCATCGAAGAATGCGCCGAGGTCGAAGAGCGGCACGCTTTCCTCGACGGGCAGCGCGCCGATCTCGAGGCCGCGTTGGACGACTTGCAGGCCGCAATTGGGCGCATCGACACGACCAGTCGGCGGCTGTTCCAAGAGACGTTCGAGGCGGTCAACGGCCACTTCCAACGCCTGTTCCCGCGCCTGTTCCGCGGCGGCGAAGCCCACCTGGCGCTCACCGACCCCGACGACATGCTGGGCACCGGCATCGAGATGCGCGTCCAGCCGCCCGGCAAGAACGTGCAGAGCGTCTCGTTGCTGTCAGGCGGCGAGAAGGCCATGTGCGCCATCGCGCTCGTCTTTGCGGTCTTCCACGTCAAGCCCAGCCCCTTCTGCGTGCTCGACGAGGTCGACGCGCCGCTCGACGACGCCAACATTGGTCGCTTCAACGCCGTCGTGCGCGAGATGGCGCAGATGAGCCAGATTCTCTTGATCACCCACAACAAACGCACCATGGAGATCGCCGACGTACTTTACGGCGTCACCATGGAAGAGTCGGGCGTCAGCAAGCTCGTCGGCGTCCGAATGGACCGCTGAGCTGCCGCGCGCGACAGGAGTAGACGATGGATTTGACGAGCCTGCTGGCCGGCTGGGCGATCGCTCAGGCCGAAGCCACCGCGCCCGAATGGGTCAGCTATCTGGTCTATGCGGGCATCGGCCTGGTGCTGTTGTTGGTGGTCGTCAAGGCCCTGCGCAGGGGCCCACCGCCCGAGCGCACCCTCGATGCGCCCGATGCACCCCAGGTCGAGCATGAGACGCGCTCCGACGCCGACATCAAGGCCGACGCGGCCGCCGCCTTCGACGTGCTCCAGGTCGAGCGCTCAGACTCGGCCGATCTGCGAGTCAAGATCCTCAATCAGGCCGACGCGCCGGCACCTACGGGCGCCGAGGTGCAAGCGGTCCTCGACGCGAAGGCCGCCGCTGAAGCCGCCAAGCGCGGCGCCGAGTTGGCGCGTCGGGCAGCCGAAGACGCCGCCCGCAAGGCCACCGACGATGCAGGTCGGCAGGCGGCGAAGGTCGCCCAGGACGAAGCCGAGCGCGCGCGCCTCGAGGCCAAAGACGCTGCCGAAGCGGCCGCCGCAGAGCGCCGCCGCGCTGAAGAAGAGCGTAAGCGCGTCGCCGCCGAGAAGAAGGCCGCTGATGCAGCCCGCAAGCGCGAAGAGGCCGAGAAGAAGCGCGCCGCCGAAGACGAGAAGAAGCAGGCCGCGCTCGCCCGTGAGGCCGAAGAAGCCGCCAAGATCGAAGCCGCAGAGGCCGCCAAGAGGGCCGCAGCTGAGGCGGCCGGCGCCACCCTGCGCGAGGGTCTGGCCCGCACCAACGAAGGCTTCGCTAAGAAGCTGGGCAAGCTCTTCGGCAACGCCAAGACCCTCGACGACGATCTGCTCGCCGAGCTCGAAGAGGCCCTCTTCACGGCCGACATCGGCGTGAAGACAGCTCAGGCGCTGGTCGAGAGCGTCTACGACGACATGAGCAAGCGCGCCCTCAAAGATCCCGCCAAGGTCTGGAAGGCGCTGCGAGAGCGCATCGCCGCCATCTTGGACAAGGACTTCCCCCCGCTCGACCTTGAGACCCACACCCCGACCGTCATCATGGTCGTCGGCGTCAACGGCGCGGGCAAGACCACCAGCATCGGCAAGCTCGCCAAGCGCTACGCCGACGAAGGCAAGAAGGTCATGCTCGCCGCCGGCGACACCTTCCGGGCCGCCGCCGTCGAGCAGCTCGAGGTCTGGGGCGAGCGCGCGGGCGTGCCGGTCGTGAAGGGCGAGTCGCAGCAGGACCCCTCCAGCGTGCTCTTCGACGCCGCAAAGCAGGCCAAGGAGGGTGGCTACGATCTCCTGATCGCCGACACCGCTGGCCGCCTGCAGGCGCGCAAAGAGCTCATGGAAGAGCTCGCAAAGATCCACCGCGTCATGGGCAAGGCCCTGCCCGGCGCCCCGCATGAGGTGTGGCTGGTGCTCGACGCCACCAACGGCCAGAACGCCATCAGCCAGGCCAAGATCTTCACCGAGATGGTTGAAGTGACGGGCATCGTGCTCACCAAGCTCGACGGCACGGCCAAGGGCGGCGTTGTCATCGGCATCAGCGACGAGATGAACCTGCCGGTGCGCTTTATCGGGATCGGCGAGAAGGTCGGCGATCTGCGGCCCTTTGAGGCCGGCGAATTTGTCGAGGCGCTCTTCGCCGACGCGTGAGGCATGCAGGCTCGAAACAGGCCGTTCTCAAAGACCACCAAGGGCCGCTAAGGCGCCCACAATGCGGTTTTTTAGTTGTTGGGCCACAGGCCGTGTGCTACCAAAATCCGTTCCAATCTCTGCCTGTGAATGGCGCAGAGTGGTTGTCACCGGTCTGGCCACAGGCCCGGTCGTGGGGCGCAGGTCGGTCGCGGGATGGTGGAATTTGCAACTGAAAACTCGACGAGCGGTTGGACCGCGGCTGCTCGCCTTCGCGATCATGCTGTGCGCACCGACCGCTTTCGCGCAAGACGACGTCGACATGGACTTCGCGCCGGTCGATACGACAGGCGGTGACGTGCCTTCGGGCGACGACGACACCATGACCTTCGACGTCATTGACACGAAGAAGGAAGCCAAGAAGGTCGAAGCGGCCAAACAGGCCGAGATCGACCAGATCCGAGTCTTGCAGCGGCGCCCCTTCCTTCGTCGTGAGCGCGTAGAGTTCGCTCCGTATATCGGCACGAACATCAACGACTCGCTGGTCAACGCCTTCCTCGGCGGCGCCAGCCTCAACTATCACCTCACCGAGGTGATGGCTCTGGGCATCTACGGCGGCGCGTCGCTGGGCTCTGAGACCGACTTGTTCGACCAGATCATCACCGACTATTCGCTGTTCGCTCAGGTCTCTCAGGTGCAGTGGTACGGCGGCCTGCAGTTCCAGTACGCGCCTGTCTACGGCAAGTTCGCGATGTTCAACACCTGGATCATCCCGTGGGACGTGTACGCGACCCTGGGCGTCGGGTGGACGAAGACCCAGCTCGATGGTCATGTGACTCTGTCGCCGGGCGTTGGCTCACGCTTCTTCATGAACCGCTGGTTCACCATGAACGTGGAGCTGCGAGACTACGTGTATAACGAAGACTATCCGGGTGGCAGCGAGCTGGTGAACAACCTCGTCTTCAGCGCGGGCGTCAGCTTCTTCATTCCGCCTGACTTCGAATACCGGACCTTGAAGTGAGGGACCCCGTCATGACGCAGCCCGTCCGCCGGTCCCCCAGCCTTCTCGCTCCGAGCCTGATCGCGCTGTGCCTGGGTATTTGTCTGCCCGCCGTGAGCCTGGGCGCGGGCCTGCTCGGCCCCAAGCGGACCGCGCTTGAGAAGTTGGAAGATGG
>JBNMOZ010000191.1:0-9512 GCA_051276005.1 Bradymonadia bacterium
CGATTTGGTGCCGCTGCTGACGCTCTTCGTGGCGCATCGCAGTTGGCCTGCGCTCGATCTCGTCGACCTGTGCCACGTGGCGCGCGACGCCCTCGTGGAGCGCATCGCGGCGCGGCCGATCGATGATCCAGCGTGGCTGCGATTGCTGCCGGTGCTGGCCATCAGCCCCGGGCGAGGGGCGAGCGCGGCGATTCGGGCGATCCTGGCGGCCCCGGCGCCCCCAGCGACGATCCGCGCGGCCTTGGGGACCGTCGCGGTGCGCGAAGACACCGAAGCCGAGAACGGCGCGCTCGCGCGCCTCGAGGAGTATTGCCCCGAAGCTCTGCGCGCGTTGACGCGGGTTGGCGGGGCGGCGACCGCGCAAGCGCTCGAGATCGCGCTCGGGTTGAGTGAGGCGCCGGCCGCGCCCTGGATCCTCGCGCATCAAACCCCTGCGCTGGTGCTACTCTGGCAGCTCATCGCGGCGCGCTCGACCGCCCGCGCTGCGCTGTTGGCCCGCATCAACCCCGGTGAGATGCCGGCGCATATCGCGCGCGATATTGCCTCAGAGCGCTCCGAGGCCGCCCGGCGAATGGCGCTCAAGTCGGCGCTGTTCGTCCGCCCTGATCAAGCGCTGATCCGCCTCGCCGACCTGGGCGAGGATGGCGTCTTCGACACGCTGTACGGCTTGCTCCGCGAGACCGTCGTGGGCCTGATCGACGGCGCAGTGCCCGGCGACTCTCCGCTCGACACCGCCCACACGGACGGGCGACCCAATCTGCCCGCCAGCGTGCGTGACGCGCTGCTTGAATACGGGCAACGTCTGGCACGCCGCGGCCGAATCCGCCCCGTCAGTCTGGTGCGTGGGGGTGAGCCTGGCGCCGCGATGATGGTCGAGATGGCGCTCGAACTGGCGCTGTTCGGGGGCTTGGAGTCGGCGATGCAGCGCTGCTTGCTCGACGCCATCCAGCCGTATGATGTGCCCGGGGTGGCGGCGCGGCTCGAGCCGTTGCTGCGCAGTCGAGACGCCGAGGTTCGAGCGGCGGCCGTGCGCTTGTTTGTCGCGCGCGCGCACGGCGGCCAGACCCACGCGCTGATTCGCTTATTGCGCGATGACGCCCCCAGCACTCTGCGGCCGGCCATCGCCGCCATGGCGGAGTTCGCCGTGGTCTGGACGACGCCGCTGGTCGTCGCACACCTTGGGCACCCCCAGCTTGAGGTTGCCCGCGCGGCCGCCGATGCGCTCGTGCGCCTCGATGCGGTCGCGGCCACGCCCGCCGTGGTCGAACAGCTGGCCCAGCGAGATGATCCGCGGGTGCGAGGTCTGCTGCTGCAGGCGTTCGACGCGGCCGGTTTGGGGCCGGGCCCGCTGGTCGACGCGCTGGCGAACGCCGACTCGACGGGCCGTGTTCGCCTGCTGCAGGCCCTCGACTCTCGAATGTCGCCGGCGTGGTTGCGGCGGCTGGTCGTGGCGGATCATCCCACCGCGCCCCTGCTGATCGAGGCGGTTGAGGCGGGCAAGCTACGACTGGGTGGCAGCATCGAACGCTTGGACGACGAGCTCGTACGGCACGGTCGACCGCGTATTCGGACCGGGCCGGTCACGATCTTGGAGCGCTTGCGTCGGGCGGGGTGGTCGGCGGCCGAGGGGCGCGCGGCCATCGCCGATCCTGCGGTCGATCTGCAGCTATTTGTGCGCCGTTTTGGGCGTGAAGTGGTCGCGCTCCTGCCTCACTTGTCCGGCGGGGATCGTGACCGGGTCGCAGCGCACCTCGAAGGCCTCAGGCCCGAAACCGCCCGTCAGGCCTTGCCGATCTTGCTCGACGCGCTGAGGACCGCTGTCGATCCCCGGGCTGCAGAGGGGTTGATGCGCCTGTTGATGCGCATCGGATCTGGGCTGCCATCGCCGCTGGCCGGGCGCGCCGTCGATGCGGTGCGCGGGCTGACGTCGGCGCTCGCAGGGGGCGCCGCCGATGACGACGCGGGGGCGCTGCGCTGGCAGACGTTGGGCCGATTGGGGGCGATCCCGACCCGCGCCGATCTGGACGCCGCGCTCGACGACACCCAGTTCGCACCCGACACGGCGCGCGCGGCCATCGAGGTGCTGCGGTTGGCCTTGGGGGCGCGTCAGGTTCCCGCTCAGCCGCCCCCCGACCTGCTGTCGGCTGATGACGGGGCGCTGGCAGCGGCGCGGGCGCGCGAGACACGCGGCGCAGCGCGGGTCCAACTGATAGGCGAGCTCATCGCCGCCTGGCCCCATGCGCCTGCTGCGCGTGCGCAGGCTCTGCTCGATTGGCTGCTCGACCTGCAGCCGCTTGGGGCGCCGCCCTGGATCCTGTCGGCCGACGCGATGCGCGAACCGCCACCCCAACCCACGCCGTCGATGGCGCGACGCGCGGCCCTGCTCGACGGGCTCAACGACGACGATCCCGAGCGCCGCACCGAGGCCGCCGTGCAGCTGCTCGACTGGCCCGACGTGCCCGAGGCGCAGCTTGAGGTCTTGCTGGCGTGGCTCGACTGCGCGGTCGAGGTGCCGGTCGATCGCCGCTGGGCGCTCGCGGATGCGCTGCACGCCCGCCCCCGCTTGCTGACGACCGTGCGCGGCATCGCGCTGCTCGATTGGCTGTCGGTGGAGCGCCAGCGCCATCACGCCGATCGGCTCTGGGGTCTTTGGGGCAGCGGCGATTTAGAGTTGTCAGCGCGCGCCGGTCAGATGCTGCGCCGGCTGGGACCGGAGTTCTTGTTGCCCCGCGTCGCCCGCGAGATCGCAGACGCCCGTTGGGGCGCTGCAGATTTGCTGATCGACCGCCCGTTGGTCCGCAGCCCGCTGCTCGAGATGGTCATCGACCAGCTGCGCGCAGCGGGGCAGCTCGATCGCGCGAGCACCCTAGAGAGGCAGGCCAGCGCGGGCCCTTTGAGCACGCCGACGCCGCTGCCTGCGCCCCGCATCAAGCGGCGGGTGTCAGGGCATGAGGCGCTCATCGAGACGGCCCGCGGTGACGATCCGCGCGCGGCCCGAGCGGCGCTGTCGCAGATGGTCGACGCGGAGGCGCCGGGCAGCCTCGACTTGCTCGTCGACCTCACCCGCCATGCAGACCCGGCGCGCCGTATTTTGGCGCTGCGCGCGGTGCGTCAGCTGGCCGATCAGCGCACCTATCTCGACGCAGCGCTGCCGTTCCTTGACGATCCGCGGCCCGACGTGCGCCGATCGGTCATCGAGGCGCTCAGCGAGGCGCGTCACCCTGAGGCGCTGCCACGGCTCATTGCGTTGCTGCGCGACAAGACCCCCGCCATTCGCGACGCAGCACGCACCGGTGTGATCCGCTACGAAGCCGCCGCCGTATCTGCCCTTGAAGATGCCCTGCGTCGCGCTCGACCCGACCGCCGTGGGCTCTACGCGCGGTTGATCGCCGCGTGTCGAGACCATCGCGGACGCTGAACAGCACTCCGCGGGCGTACGCTGGGCTTGGCAAGTCCACCTAGGACGCTGTAAGTAGCAGCGCGTATCGATGTACCGAAAGGCCGGAAATCATGGAGAAGTCGACGTTTCAGGCGAAGATCGGGCTCGCCGAGATGCTCAAGGGCGGCGTGATCATGGATGTGATCGACGCCAAACAAGCGCGAATCGCCGAAGCTGCGGGCGCCTGTGCAGTCATGGCGCTCGAGCGCGTGCCTGCGCAAATCCGCAAGGATGGCGGCGTTGCCCGCGCCAGCGATCCATCGATGATCAGAGAGATCCAAGACACGGTGAGCATCCCGGTGATGGCCAAGTGCCGCATCGGGCACTTCATCGAGGCCCGGATCCTCGAGGCCCTTGAGGTCGACTTCATCGACGAGAGCGAAGTGCTCACGCCGGCTGATGACGAGTTCCACATCGACAAGCACGCCTTCAAGGTGCCGTTTGTCTGTGGCTGCACCAACCTGGGCGAGGCGCTGCGACGCATTGGCGAAGGCGCCGCGTTGCTGCGCACCAAGGGCGAGGCCGGCACCGGCAATATCGTCGAGGGCGTGCGTCACCTGCGCACCGTCAACGGCCATATTCGCAGGCTGACGCGCATGCGGCCCGAAGAGTTGATGACCGAGGCCAAGAACATGGGCGCCCCCTATGACCTGGTCTGCTGGGTCGCCGAGCACGGCAAGCTGCCGGTCCCCAACTTCGCAGCGGGTGGCGTCGCGACCCCCGCCGACGCGGCGTTGTGCATGGCCCTGGGCGCCGAGACGGTCTTCGTCGGCAGCGGCATCTTCCTCAGCGAGAACCCCGAAGCCCGCGCCCGCGCGGTCGTCGAGGCGGTGACGTACTGGGAAGACCCCGCCAAGCTCGCCGAGATCAGCACTGGCCTTGGTAAGGCCATGGCGGGCATCGAGATGGGCACCCTCACCAATGAGCAGCGGCTCTCGAAGCGTGGCTGGTAGCAGCGCGCCTGTCGGGGTCCTCGCGCTCCAGGGCGGCTGGGCGGCGCATGTTCGCGCCCTCGCCGACTTGGGCCATGCCACCCGCGAAGTGCGTACGCCCGCCGATGTCGACGGCCTCGCCGGCATGATCTTCCCCGGCGGCGAGAGCACGACCCACCTCAAACTCATCGATCGCTTTGGGCTCAGGGCCCCGCTGGACGCGTTCGTGGCCAGCGGCAAGCCGGTGTTCTGCACCTGCGCGGGCATGATCCTCGCGGCGACGGCAGTGCATGAGCCGAGTCAACTCAGCTATGGCTGGGTCGACATCGAAGTGGCCCGCAACGGGTGGGGTCGACAGGTCCACAGCTTTGAAGCGCAGACCGATGCGCCGCTCGAAGGTGACGATAACCCTTTGAAGTTATTGTTTATTCGGGCGCCGCGTGTGCAGTCGGTGGGGCCCAAGGCGACCGTGATGGCGACGTTTGAAGGCGAGCCCGTGCTGGTGCGCCAGGGCAACGTCTGGGCGGGCTCGTTTCACCCCGAGTTGACCGACGAGCGCCGCTTGCACGCTCGGATCTTCGGCCGCGGCGTCAAATAGAGAGTCGGTCGCTATTCGAAGGTGGAGGCGATCTCTGCCTCCCGCCGCACATGGGCGATGAAGTCCTTCAACTCCGCCCGGCACTGGGCGCTGCGTTTGGTATCTGTGGACGCCGTCTGCAGATACATCAGACCTTCAGTGCGCTCTCCCAGCATCTCCAACGCGCGAAACCGGCCGACGTGCAGCGCCGCGACGTTCGGGTATTGCTCGATGCCCGACTCAAAGACCTCGCGCGCGCCGAGCCCGTTGACCGCGCTGAGCCGGCGGTGCCCCTCGACCAAATAGGGTGAGGCCAGCTGCCGGCTGAAGTCGTCGGGCTTCATGAAGGCGCTGCGCAGCATGCCCAGGCCGTCGGTCACGGCGCCATCGGCGGTTGTCATGGGGAACAGGTTGGTGATCGTGCCCCAGATCGCCGCGGCACAGACGGATTGCGCCGCGATGACTGTGACCGAGTCGCTCGACGACAGCAGCGTGTCTACGCCGACGATCAGCGCCAGGACGCCGACGACCGCCAGCTCGATGCCAGGACCGGCCGCGTAGATGAAGAACTGCGCGAGGCGCCGTTGACGCGCGTCGGGCGGGACGGGCAGCACGTGTCCGCCCAGCGGCCAGGCCTTGAGCTCGACCCGCGCCTTGCCCCAGCGCCATGTCTTGATGACCGGGCCGAAGCCGATGACGATCTCGTAGACGCGCCAGCCAAACGCGCGGGCCATGTATGCGTGCCCAAACTCATGCAGCACCGTGAGGCCGATGACGGCGCCGGCGAAGAAGAAGAAGCCGAGCTTGGCGACGCTGAACGCGTTGAGGATCTCGGCGACCATCAGGCCGCCAAACAGCAGCACGAACCCATAGAGGATCAGCCGATCGCTCTTGGACTCGGCCTTCTTGTTGTTGTCGGGATCGAACGGAAACATGGCGCCCCTGCTGGCTCAGCTCTGCCAGTTTGACCTCTGCAAGCCGGACCGGGCTATGCGGACTCTGCGGCAAGGATGCGCGCCAGACCATCCTGGATGCCGGTCTGGGCGGCGAAGCCCAACACTTCTCGGGCACGCTCGACGTTGGCCAGCGAGTGGCGCACGTCGCCCGCGCGGGTGGGTCCGTAGGCGGGCTCGGCGGGGCCATCGAGCAGCTCGGCCAGCGCGCTATAGAGCATGTTCAGCGAGGTGGCTTGGCCGCGCGCGACGTTGGCGACGAGCGCACCGTCGCCCGGCAACTGGGCCTTAGCGGCTGCAAGGTTGGCCCGGACCACGTCGTCGACGGCCACGAAGTCTCGGGTCTGCTCGCCATCGCCGAAGATCGTCACCGGGCGCCCAGCGCGCAGCCGGTCTGCGAAGATGCTCACGACGCCGGAGTAGGGGCTGGACGGGTCTTGTCGTGGTCCGAATACGTTGAAGTATCGAAGGGTGACGGTGCTGACGCCGAAAAGGCCTGGCCACATGCGCATGTAGTGCTCGCTGGCGAGCTTCTCGACCGCGTAGGGGCTGCCAGGGGCCGGCGCATCGGACTCGCTGACGGCCCCTTCGCGGGTGCCGTAGACCGCGGCTGATCCCGCGAAGACGACGCGCCGTACGCCGGCCTGACGCGCGGCCTCGAGCACGTTGACCGTGCCGCCCACGTTGACCGCGTGGCTCGCGCGGGGATCCTCGATCGAGCGGGGCACCGAGGCGATCGCGGCCTGGTGGAAGATCACCTCGCAGCCTTCGGCCAAGCGGCGCACCATCTCGAAGTCGGTGACCGAGCCCACCGTCAGCGCCGCGTTCGGCGACGCCGCCAGGTTCGAGGTATGGCCCGTTGAGAGATCATCGAGCACGCGCACGTCGGCGCCCTCGGCACACAACGCGTCGGTCAGGTGCGAGCCGATGAAGCCCGCGCCGCCGGTAACGAGCACCCGCATGTCTATCCTCCTTGGCAGTGTCAAGCCAACGCGACACCGAAACGGGTCGATCCGTCAAGCCAGCTTGGCAGGCGCGGCCGCCGACGGCAGACTTTCGCGGTGGCACGCGCGTTGCTCAGTGAGGGTGTGGAGACGGCAGCAGAGCCTGCCGACTTCGAGCTCCGGGACCGCATTAACGCTCCCTCGTGGTCCCGGAGCCTTCCCCTTCTTCGACCGCCCAGCGACCGCCCAGCGACCGCCCAGCGACCGCCCAGCGACCGCCCAGCGACCGCCCAGCGACCGCCCAGCGACCGCCCAGCGCCAACCGCGCGACCGCCGCCGCGCCCGCTTCCACAATTTGATGTGCTGAGAATCGACGTACCGCGCAATCATGAGTACAGTCTTCTTCAATCGTACTGAAAATTTGGAGACGGTCGATGGACATCAGAGCGCTGGCGTGCACCGACATTGGTCGAGTCAAACCGACCAATGAAGACACCTATCTGATCGATCCTGGCCTGGGGCTCTACATCGTCGCCGACGGGATGGGCGGGCACGCTGCGGGCGAGGTGGCCAGCGCGACCGCAGTGACCGCGATTCGACAATTCGTCGGCACGCACCTCGACAAGATCAAGCACTTCGACAAGACCGGTGAAGGGGCCGCGCACATCGAGGCCGTGCTCGAGCACGCCGTGCGGCACGCCTGCGCGACGATCTATCAGATGGGCCAGGCCAACCCCGCCCAGCGCGGCATGGGCACCACCGTCTCGTTGCTCATGATCACCACCCGGCGCGGCTTTGTGGCGCATGTGGGCGACAGCCGCGTGTACCTGGTGCGGCAGGGTGAGGTGGTCCAGCTCACCGAAGATCACTCGCTGATCAACGAGCTGATTCGGCGCGGCAAGCTCAAGCCCGAGGACGCCCACAAGGCCCCCTATCGCAACGCGGTCACGCGCGCGGTGGGCGTGCACGCCGATGTGCAGGTCGACACCAAGGGCTTCGAGTTGACCGGCGCTGACAAGTTCCTGCTGTGCAGCGACGGGCTGGTCGAGTACCTGCGGTCTGACAGTGAGATCAGCGACATGCTGCGCAAGCACAGCTTTAATGACGCGCCCCAAGCGTTCATCGAGCTGTCCAACCTGCGCGGCGGCAAAGACAACATCACCGCGCTCATCGTCGAGCTCGACGCCGGCCAGTCGGCCAAGGACGCCGACGCTGACGACGTCTCGCTCAAGCTGGGCATCTTGCGGCGCATGCCCCTGTTCCAGCACCTCGAGTACGTCGAGCTGATGGAGGTGCTCAACGTCTGCACCCTGAAGAACTATAAGGCGGAGGATCGAATCTTCGCCGAGGGCGAGCCGGGCGGCGAGATGTTCGTCGTGCTCAGCGGGTTGGTGAAGATCCTCAAGGGCGACGTCGAGCTCGCCCAGCTTGGCAAGGGCGGACACTTCGGCGAGATGGCGATCATGGACAAAGGCGAGCGCTCGGCCAGCGCCCTCGCTGCGGCGCCCACGAGCCTGATCGTGGTGGGCCGCCGCCCGCTGTTCCGCCTGATGCGCAAGAACAAAGACATCGCCGTCAAGCTGCTCTGGTGCTTCGTGCAGGTGGTCAATCAGCGCCTGCGCGCCACGAATGACGACCTCAAGCAGGCGCTCAACCCCTTCGATTTGGCGACGCTGTTCGACGATGACGACGGCGATGATGACGAGCCCGCGGGCATCGACATCGCGCTCGACTTGAGCGGTGAGGGCGGCACCGAATGACGACCGTTCGACCGCGCCCGATTCGCGACCCAAACACCGCCTACATCTGCGTAGATATCGAGGCGAGTGGCCCCGTCGCGGGCCTGTTCAACATGGTGTCTATCGCCAACAAGGAGCGCCTGCTGCAGCTGCATCCGCAGCGCACGGCGCCGGCCCCCGACAGGGTGCACAACGCCTTGGCCGACGAGGACTTTCAGGCCGAAATCCTGATCGCATTGCTTGGCGAATAGAGACGGTCGGGTGCCGTGTCGAGTGACCAGATGAGCCCGTCCCCATCGCTGCGCGCGCCCCTCGTGGCCGCCATCGCCACCACCGCGTTGGGTGCCGCGCTCCTCTTCATGGTTCAGCCGATCATCGGGCGCGCGATCTTGCCCTGGTATGGCGGCACGCCGGCGGTGTGGACGACCTGCCTGCTCTTCTTCCAGACGGCCTTGTTGGCGGGCTATGCCTGGGCGCATTGGGCGGCGCGGCGCTCGGCCTGGATGCACCTTGGCCTGATCGCGGTCGCGCTTTTGAGCCTGCCGGTCACGCTCGATCCGGCGTTGCAGCCGATCGCTGACGCCCACCCTGTGCCGCAAATCCTCTGGACGTTGAGCCTGACCGTTGGGCTGCCCTATATCGCGCTCGCGTCGACGGCGCCCTGGGTGCAAGCGCGGCTGACGGCGGCGGGCCAGGTCGAGGTGCATCGGCTGTATGCGTGGTCGAACGGCGGCTCATTGGTGGGCCTGCTCGCGTTCCCCTTCCTCATCGAGCCAGCCATGGGCGTGCGCGCGCAGGCCTGGGCCTGGTCGGGGGCGTTTGGGCTGTATGCGCTGTGTCTGGCGGGCGTCGCGCGGACCTCGATTCGGGCACCGCGGCCCGAGCCCAGCGCCGCCAAGCCTGCCATCGGGCGTTGGATCGGCTGGTC
>JBNMOZ010000192.1:0-9506 GCA_051276005.1 Bradymonadia bacterium
CTCCATAGTTGGCGCGGCCCGCGCCTGGGGGATCGTCGAGTCTCGACTTTGGCTGTGGGTGGCTTGGACGCCGCTGGGCATGACCCTCGGGCTGATCGCGACGCCCGATGTGCCCTGTTTGGTGGCCTGGAGCCTCGCGCTCTGGGCGGTGGCGGCGCGGCGCCCGATCAGCGTGGGCGTCTGCCTGGCGGCCGCGCTCTGGAGCAAGTCAACCGCCGTCGTCGCCGTGCCGGGCCTGCTTTGGGTCATGTACTGCCAGGTCGGCCTTCGCCGAACCGCGTACATGGCAGCGGTGGCGTTGACTATATACATGCCGCACTTCGCGTGGTCCTGGTCGCATGACGGGCTGCCCTTCAGCTTTCAGGCTGGTCGGCTCGGCGCAGGGCGTCCGGGCGGGGCCGCGCCGCGCTTGGGCATGCATCTACTCGAAGCCATCGGCGGGCAGATCGGGGTCGCGACCCCGCCGGTGATCTGGCTGGCGTGGCAGGCATGGCGGCGACCGATAGATGACCTCGACCGAACGTTGCGTGCTCTGGGCCTACCGGTGCTGGTGTTCTGGCTTCTGATGAGCGGGATCACACGCATCGAGGCCAACTGGCCGGCGCTGGCGTGGCCGGCGACGCTCATCCTCATCGCCCGCCGACCCTCACCGATCGCGTGGCGCTGGGCAGCGGGCATCACGGCCTGCGCTCTTGTCGGGTGGGGCGTCGTCTCGCGCTGGATCCCGACCGCCGGTCCGCCGCGAAATCCGGCGCGCTGGGCCGCCTGCGTCGAGGGGGTGGTCCCGATCGCCGCGCGGTATCAGGAGAAGGCGCTCCTCGATGCGGCCGATGTGCCCACCCACTACTTGCGGGCTCAAGGACATCGGCTGAGCGAGTACGACCGTCGCATTGAAAAATCACAGCCCAGTTGTGGGTTCGTGTATTTGGCGTCTCCCTCTGCCTTGGCAGGGCGCTGCTCAGGCCCGATCACTGCCGACAGGCTTTGCGGGCGCGGCGTGGCGCTTTGTGGTTGTGTTGAGCCGACGAAGTGAGCGCGAAGACCGTGACAGTTGCGATCGACGGGGTTATTGTGCAGCCGCTAATCGTGGAGTGGGGATGAGCGAAGTCGCCATCGGCATCGACCTGGGGACCACAAACAGCATCGTTTCTGTCGTGTCGAACGGTCAGGCGCGGGTGATCCCCAACGAATGGGGCGAAATCCTGCACCCGTCTGTCGTGCACTTCAGCCGCGATGGTGAAGTGGTTGTGGGCAGCCGCGCCAAGAAGCGTCTGCTCCTTGAGCCCGGCAACACCATTTACTCCTTCAAGCGACTCATCGGTCGCTACTACTTCTCTGAAGAGGTCAAGAAGGCCCGCGGCGTGCTGCCTTATACGCTCGTCGAGGGGCCCAACCGCGACGTGCGCATCGACGTGCACGGCAAGGTCTACCCGATCCCCGAGATCAGCGCGCATGTGCTCAGAGAGCTCAAGCGCGTCGCCGAGAAGTTTCTGGGGCACGCGGTCACCAAGGCCGTGATGACGGTGCCGGCGCATTTCAACGACAACCAGCGCCAGGCCACCCGCGACGCGGCACGCATCGCCGGCCTGCAAGTGCTCAAGATCATCAACGAGCCCACCGCGGTAGCGCTGGCCTATGGCTACGACAAGCAGCTGCGCCAGCGCGTGGCGGTGTACGACCTGGGCGGCGGCACCTTCGACATCACGGTCCTCGACATCAACTACGACGTCTTCGAGGTTCGGGCGACGGCGGGCGATACGTTCCTGGGCGGCGACGACTTCGATCAGCGGATCATGGATCATTTGATCGACGCCTTCCGCGAACACACCAACATCGACCTGCGCAAAGATCGCATCGCGCTGCAAAAGCTCAAGGAGCACTCGGAGTGGGCCAAGGTCCAGCTCTCCGAGGTCGATCGTATCGAGGTCGGGGTGCCCGACATCGCCCGCGACGCCGATGGCTCTTTGACGCTCTCGGCGCTCGTAACCGTCAAGCAGCTCGCGCAGATGACCTACGACTTGGTGCAGCGCACCTTCGCGGTCTGCGATGAGGCGATGCAGGCGGCAGGCTGCACGGTCGAAGACATCGACGGCGTCGTCTTGGTCGGTGGACAATCGCGCAGCCGGTTCATCCGCTCGGCGGTCGAAGCCTACTTCTCCAAGCGCGTGCAGACGTCGGTCAACCCCGAAGAGGCCGTTGCCCTGGGCGCGGCGATCCATGCCGACCAGCTGCTGCATCAAAAGCGCGACGCGGTGCTCATCGACGTCACGCCGCTGAGCCTGCGTGTCGGCACGGTCGGCGGCTACTCCGAGGTCGTGACCCCGAAGAACACGCCGATCCCCATCGAGCACTCCAAGACTTTCGTGACGGCGTCCGATAACCAGCGGCGCGTGCGCATTCGCATTTATCAGGGCGAGCGCAAAGAGGCCGCGCGCAACGAGATGCTGGGTGAGTTTGAGTTTAGTGGCTTCCGCATCGCGCCTCGCGGTGAGGTCGAGATCGTCGTGACCTTCGACATCGACGCGAGCGGCATTGTTTCGGTCAACGCCGTCGACAAAGAGAGCGGCGCCGCTGCCGAGACCACCATCCGGATCTCGCAGAACCTGCGCGAGTCCGAGATCGAGCAGTTGGCTTCGAAGAACGACTGACCCCCAGCACACCGGGGCAGATCCAGCTGAGCCTCTAGAGCAGCGCCACAGGCTCTTGAGCTGCGCCAAGAGAGCCGCGCCCGCAGACCTCCTGAATGTGGCACGACAGCGGCGCGTCTCAAGCCAGTCAATCGACGCAGGCTGCGGCGCGGATTATTGATATTACTGAATAAAAGCGGAATTTTCGGCGCATTCGCCGCGTCGCTCGCCGTCTGGTGACAGACGCGCTCGTAGGGTGCGGTTCTGAGCTGGCAGTTCTGGGTTGATGCGCCGCGTCGAGGGCGACCGCGAGGCGCGCTGCCCGCAGACACAGGCTGAGACGGGGCGGCGTCCGAAAAAGAAAAGCCCGTTGGCGTGAACCAACGGGCTTTTCAGGGTGCGAAGGGGGGGAGTCGAACCCCCACGTCCTTGCGGACACAGGAACCTGAGTCCTGCGCGTCTGCCAATTCCGCCACCCTCGCAGGGACTGGCTTTTTACGTGGCCGCGTATTTGGCGTCAATCACAAAATGACATTTCTCGTCGCGTGCTCGTAAGTGCAAGCAGCACAAGAGCAAGCGCGCCCAGCGGCGGGGCGGGGGACCCGGGCGTCGCGACGCAACCACCGTCATCGGACGGCACAACCCGCACGTTGGGGACGATTCGGACGGTTTCGGCGTCTGGGATCTGGCCCGCATCGCTGAAATGCTCACCTGCGTCGGCCATGACGCCGCCCGCGCCACCGTCGCCCCCTTCGCCTTGACCGCCAACGCCGCCCTCACCGCCCGCGCCGCCCTCGCCGGTCGGGCGGGGCACGCAGAGGAAGAGCGACTGCGCATCAAAGGTGGTTCGGCGGCAGCGGTGGTCGGCAGGGCAGCCTTCGTCGTCGCTACAAATGCCGCTGCAGCCGCCGGCGCGGCAGACGCGGCTTTGACAATCGGCATCGCCGCCGCACACCGCACCCACGCCGGCCCCACCATCCGGGACGCAGCGGGGTTGGCGGCGGCCCGCGACCTCGGCGTACGCGCAGGCGTCACCGGGGCGACAGTCGTCGTCGCGGGCGCAGCGATCGCCCAGCGCGCACACGTCGAAGGTCTGGTCTCGCTCGCCGATGCGCAGGCCCTCGGTTCGGCAGCGCTCGTCGGGTCGGCACTGGCCATCATCGTTGCATAGGCGGGTGCAGGCGCCCGCCCAACAGACGCCGCCCGCGCAGGCGTCACCGGCCTCGCAGGCGATGCCTGTGGCGCCGCGTCCGGCGGGGGCACAGAGCGTTCGCAAGGTGTCTGCCGCGTCGACGATCAGGGTGCAGGCTTCGCCGCCGTCGCAGTCGTCGCCGGGCGCGCACCGGGCCCGATCCAGGCAGAATCGCTGCGTGTCTTGGCCGCCCACGTCCTGCTCGAAGCAGCTCCAGCCGGCCGGGCAGTCGCGATCCTGGGCGCAGACGGCGGAGCAGGTGTCGTCGCCGAAGCACAGGCCGTTGGCGCATCCACTCGTGCATGGGCTCTCGTCCGCGTCGCACCGCTGGCCTGGGCGGGCGTCGCCGACCGGGTGTCCGCAGTGCGGGGTGACGCTCTCGTCGCTTTGCAGGGTGTACTGGCAGACCTCATCGCCCTGGCAGTCGGCGTCGCGCACGCAGGACACCCCCACCGCCGCACCGTACAGAGCGCGCACCCCGGCCCGATCGTCAGCATGCAGGTCGCGATGCAGCCGCTCTTGCACCGTGGGGAACATGACCGCGTCGCGCTGGCGGCTGTGATCGAGGCCAAGCAGGTGCCCAATCTCATGCAGCGCGACGGTCTCGATGTCGCTCAAGCGGCTGGCGTCGGCGGTGTCCCAGCGCACGCTGACCGCGTTGAAGGTGATGTCGGCCTCGATGAGCTTGCCGGTGCAGGTGACCGAGACCGGTGAGGTCCAGGCGAGCACGGAGTCGGGATCGATCTCGGGCGGTAGCCGATCGGATTCAAAACGAATCTGGTTGATCCCGTCGACCGCCGGCGTGTCGCCATCGCGCCCGTTTGGGTCGCGAATGAAGACGATCTCGGCGCCAGCGACCGCGGTCCAGGTGGCCAACGCGCCCTCGAGCGCGCCGCGCACCTGGTTGAAGGGGAGGCCGTCGTAACCACCGGTGTGCACGTGGATCGCGACGCGATAGCCTTGCGTCCAATGCAGGGACGGCGCATCGGGATCGTCGCTGACTCGAATCGGGGCCCAACCGGCGCAGAAGAGGCCGAGGGCGGCGAGGCTCAGACGAAGTGAGCGAAGCATGGGCACCTCCATGCGGAAGATAGCAGGACCGCCACGCTCAATGGGTGTACAGTCGGCGGTCATATGCGCTGCCTGATCATGCTCTTGGCCCTCGCCATCTCCACCACCGCCTATGCGCGGGTCGGGTGGCGAACGCCGGGCAGCTATCGCCTACGGGTCGGGCATGTCGGTGACATCCCTGGTGCACCCGATGGGCGCAACTTCATCGCGAGCCATCGTCTGCGCATCGACCCGACGGTCGAAGTGAACTCGGTGACCATTCACATGCAGCTCGACGTGCAGTCCGGGCAGATCGCCGGCGACACGACGCAACTGGGCACGGAGTTGGGCGAGCGGCGTCATGGCAACCCGACCCGCAGCACCGATGGCTGGACGACGGTGGAGCCGCGCTTGGCTTGGATTGGCCTGCACTTGCCGTGGCTGGACGCCCAGATGGGGCAGCTCACCGCGCAGTGGGGGCTGGGCCTGATCGACGGCGACGGCAATGACGCGGACGCGCCCGATGGGCTCGAGCGATTCGGCGATCGGGTCAATGGCGACATCGTCCAACGCGCGGCCTTTCAGGTGCGGCCGGGGGCCAACGCCCTCAGCCCAATTGCCCGGGCGTTCACGGTGGGTTTGGGGATCGATCAGGTCTACCAGGACGAGCAAGCCAGCCTGCTCGACGATGATGACGCGTGGCGTGCGTTCGGCACCCTGGCCTGGCAGGGCGAATCGCTCGAGGTCGGGGTCTGGGTGCTGCACCGCGCGCAGACAGATCGCAAGCTGCGCGAGACCCAACAGCTGACGTTTGATGCGTACATGCGCGCCGAAATGCCGGTGCGATCGCTGCGCGCTGCGGTGCATCTCGCGGCCGAAGGCGCGGTCATCAACGGTGATGAGGTTGGGGTGCTCGGTCGCGCTGCGATGCAGTGGTCGCGGCCAGCAGTGGCTGTCGGTGTCGACGCTGGCTATGCCTCGGGCGCAGACCGGGCCTTTCGCTTCGATCCGGATATCCGCGCGGGTCTCATCTATTTCGGGTCGGCGTTGCGTCAGTTGAGCATGACCCGCGCCGAAGCCGACCTGACGGCGTTGGCGCCGGATCCGAGACCTACGGATGGGGCGATCACCGACGCGATGTTCCTGCACCCGATCCTGACCTGGCGGCCGCCCGAGTGGCGGTTCAGCCTGGGATCCGTCGCGGTCTGGCGGGCTGACGCCGTGTGGTCGGGGCTCGAATTCGATGTCGCCGGCCATCATGTCTTTGGCTTCGGCGAGGTGGGGATTCAGGCCGCAATGCTGCTGCCGGGGGAGGGCTTGGTGGCGTCCGGCATGCATGCGGCGATCGGGCAGGTCACGGGACGCCTCGACATGCGCTGGTGAGCAGTTGACACCGGGTTGCGGCATTGCGAAGATGCGCCCGAAGACCGAAAATCGCTTGTGGTTTCGCATATTTCACGGCCGGAGACGCATTGGTGCCAACCGCTCAGGAGCCCACGCCGCCCGGTAGCCTGCTGCCGGCGTCCCCTATTGACCCCGATGCCATCACCGCGTTGGGCGTCCCATTACTGGGCGAAGTGCCGCCCGCGGTGCCGATTGATCCCGCCGCGCGGTACCCCGACGGGCGCGTCCCAGTCGATTTGTCGCTGCCGGCCAGTCTGCCGCCGCTTCGACCACGCTTTCGCGGCCGACCTACGCTCGAAGGCGCCGGCGTGGTGCGCCAGCCCGTCCTCGACACGCTCATTGACGACACGACGGCGACCACCGATCGCGTCCGCATGGCTGAGCGGCTGTACGCCATCGGCAGCCTTCTGCCCGTGCAGAGCGTGGCCGCGCGTGAGGCGTTCATCGTCGCTGCGGCGAATGATCCATCGCATCTGCTCAACGACTGGAGCACGCAACGCGCGTTGACCCAGATGGGCGACGCGCAGGCGTTGGTGCAGTGGCTTGATCGGGCCGACGCGGACGCCGATCGTCTGCATGCTGCCGGACACGCGGCGCGGCATCTGGCGGGCGACGCCGACTGGGCGCTGGACTTGTGGTGGAACGCGCTCAGCGCCGACCCACAGGCCCTCGCGCCACTGCTCGCGAGCTACCTCGAAGCGCTGGGCACCGGCAAGGTCGAGGCCGCGGGTGCCTTCGCCGAGATGCTGTTCAAGGCTGCACAGGGCAAGCTGCTTGGTGTGCTGGGCCTCGACCGCAGCCTGCGCGGCCAGGGCCAGCTGACGGCCGATGAGCTGCGCACCGAGATCCACGCGGCGCTGATCGACAGCAACGGATCGCCGGCCGCGGTGGCAGCCGCCGAAGAAGTGGGTGGGCGCACCGATGACGATGGCCTGGTGGCCGACGCTTTGGCGGCTCGCCTCAATGCGCTCGAGGCCGAGGCTGAAGCCAGCGATGTGCGCGCCGAGATCGGCGTTTTGGCGACCCGACTGGGTTGGCTGCGCGAGCGCGCGGGCGATCTGGATGGCGCGCTGGTCGCGTACGCGCGCGCCGTCGATCACGACGACGCGGCGACGTTTGCCCGTCGGCGTGCGCTGGCGTTGGGTCGGCGACGCGACAACCTGCCGCTGGTCTATCGACTGCTGGGCGATCTGGCTGATCGCGCCGACCTGCCCGAGGCCGTGCGCGCAGCGGCGCTGGTCGAGCGCGCCGAGGTGGCGTTCCAAGTCGAGCGCCCCGCAGAAGCCCGCGCCGATCTGGCTCGCGCGGTCGCGCAGGATCCCACCTACGTGCCCGCGCTCGCTGCGCTGGGGCGCGTGTCTCTCACCCTTGAAGATTTGCCGGGTCGAATCCGCTTGTATGAAGTGGAGTTGGCAGCGCTTCAGCGTGCGATGGCCGATGCGCCAGAGTCGGCAGCGCGCCTGACGCCGCGATACGTCGAGCGGGCCACTCGCCTGGCTCAACTGCACCTGCTCGATGGCCGCGATCACAAGGCCGCGTTGGCTGCGTGCCGCGTCGCGCTCGACGCGGCGCCTGGCGATCGATCGGCGTTCCTGACGGCTGCGCGGGTCTTCACGCATTTGGAGCAATGGGCGGCGCTGGCCGCATTGAACGTCGCGCGCGCCGGGCACACCGATGGCCCCGAGGCAGCCGAATGCCTGGCCGTTGCCGCCGATCTTCGCGCGCGGCAACTCAACGACGCGACGGGCGCGGCGAAGCTGTTGGCGCGGGCCTTGGATCTGGCGCCGACGCACCCGTATGTGCTGCGGCGCGCGGCTGAGATCTTCGCGCTCACCGGACACCGCGCGGCTTGGGCCGAAGTTGAACGCCGTTTGGGCGAACAGGATCCCGTGCGTTTGGCGCGGGCAGGCCGCCTCTTCGAGCATGGCCCTGACAGCCAGGGCGATGCGGTCGAGGCGTTCTGTGCTGCGTTGGCGGCGGCCGTCGCGCCGATCGATTCGCTCGATGGGCTCACCCGCGTCGCCGCACGAACGGGCGACGTGACTGCGCTGAGCGCGGCGGTCGCGCAGGCGCAAGTCGCGCATGCGCCCCGGGTCGCCTTGGCGATGGCAGAGACACTCATCGCGGCGGGCGGGGCCGAGGCGGCCTTGCCGTTGCTGCGGCGCCTCCGTGATGCCGGGCACCCTGCGCCCGTGCTCGAAGTGGTCGCGGCCGAACGCGCCGGCGCATGGCCGGTGGTCGTCGAGGGCCTGCGCGCCCAGGCAGCACTGGTCGACGGAGCGGCGCGCGCTGCTTTGTTGACGCGCGCTGGTCAGGTGCTCGCCTTACGGCTCGGCGATCGTGGCGAAGCGATCGGCGCGTTCGTCGAAGCGCTTGAGAACGATCCCACCTCTGCGCTCGCGCAGTCGGCCTTGACCCGATGGCGCCCGGCACCGATCGGGTCGACCGGTGAAGGTCCGATCGACGAGGCGCGCGCGGCGCGAGCAGCGGGTGATTGGCGCGCCCATGACGCGGCGCTCCTCACTGCCGCGTCAGACGCCTCGATGCGGGCCGAAGCCATGGCGCTGCGCACCGCGAGCGGCGCGGTCAACGCGACGATAGCCGCGACGCGCGACGATCTGTTTGAGCGATTCTGGGCCAGCGATGCCGGCGAGCCGGAGCGGCTGGCGGCGCTGCATGCGCGCGCTCAAGCTGCCGAGCCCGCGGGTGCTGCGCGATGGTGGCGGCGGCTGATGCGCACGGCATTGGCGGCGTCTGATCACGCGCTGGCGCGCACTGCGGCCGAGCGGTTGCGGGCGCTCACGCCCAACTCGCTGCCCGCCGCGCTCGCGCTCGCCCGTATTGGCGAGAAGACCGGTGATGGCGCCCTTGAGCACGCGGCGCTGGAGAGCCTGGTCGATGGCGTGCGATCCGCGCAATTCAAGGAGGCGGTCGCAGCCCGACGCAGCGCGGTTGCGTCCGATCCTGTCGGGCGCGCCCGCAGCCTCGTGCACCGCGGGGCGTGGGACGACGCCTACCACGCGATCGCGCCGGTCCTTGGGCCGGCCGCGTCGGTCGACGCCTGGCGGCTCGCCGCGCAGATTCATTCGGCCCGCAACGAACGAGTGGGGGCGTTGCGGGCGCACGAGGCGCTCTTCAAACGGCTGTCGGGCGCGCTCGCGGCAGACGCAGCGCTGGCCGTCGCTGGCTTGCACGCTGATGGCGGCAGCCCGGGGCTTGCCGCCGACTGGGTC
>JBNMOZ010000193.1:0-9498 GCA_051276005.1 Bradymonadia bacterium
GGCGCCGGCCGAGCAGCCCGCCCTTGCCGGCGGGCAGGCCGCGCAGCCGGTCGTCGAAGCGCGCCCGAAGTATGGCCGCCAGTCGCCCTATCGCTACCTGACCGACGAAGAAGCAGACGAGTACGCGGATCTGGCGACGCAGGCCTATTATCGCCTCGACGCGCCCGCCGTGGCCCCGCCATCGAAGCCGCGCAAGAAGGCGCCGCCGGCGATCGGCACGCGCAAGAACCCGTACGTCGCGACCATCCTCGAGAACTACAACCTCAACGCCCCGGGGACCGACAAAGAGACCCGGCACTTGTCGATCTCGCTGAAGGGCTCGGGGGTTGAGTATAGCGTCGGAGACGCGCTGGGTTTGTTCCCCAACAACTGCCCCGATCTGGTGCGCCGCGTCGTGCATGCGGCCGGTCTTCGCGGCGACGAGATCGTCAACGTGGGCGTCGAGGAGTTGCCGCTGCGCGCCGCGCTGGCCTATCGACTCGACTGCGTGCAGATCGACAACAAGCTGTACGGCCTCGCGGCGTCGGCCGGCTATCGCGAGCAGCATGTCTTCGAGGCCCTGAGCGGCGACGCGAGCGCGCGCAAGGCTTACGGCGACGCGAACCATGTGATCGACGTGGTCGACGGCGCGTGGATGCGCCCCGAACCGCAAGCGCTGGTCGACGCGATGCGCCCGCTGGGGCCGCGCCTGTACTCGATCTCATCGAGCCCGTTGGCGCACGCCGACGAGGTGCATCTGACGGTCGACGTCGTGCGGTATGAGATGAACGGCACGCTGCGCAAAGGCATCTCGTCGTCGTTCATCGGCGAGCGCTGCGGCCCCGGCGTGCGGGTGCCGGTCTTCATCAAGCCATCGGGCGAGTTTGGGCTGGTCGCCGACGACCAGGCGCCGATCATCATGGTGGGTCCCGGCACCGGGCTGGCCCCGTTTCGCGCGTTCCTCGAAGAGCGCGAGGCCCGCGGCGCGAAGGGCTACAACTGGCTGTTCTTTGGCGCGCGACACGCTGCGAGTGACTTCATCTATCGCGATCAGGTGGAGCGCTGGCGCGACAACGGCGTGCTCACGCGGCTCGATTTGGCCTTCTCCCGCGATCAAGAGCGCAAGATCTACGTGCAGACCAAGATGAGCGAGCATGGCGCGGATCTGTTCGCCTGGCTCGACGCTGGCTCGTACTTCTACATTTGCGGCGACGCCAGCCGAATGGCGAAGGACGTCAACGCGGCGCTGGTCGAGATCATTTGCACGTACGGCGGGTACGACCGCGCCGGCGCCGACGCCTACTTGGAGCGCATGCACCAAGAAGGCCGCTATCAACGAGACATATATTGACGATTCAACCCGCGCTGCTCTTCGACATTGACGGCACGCTCTTGACGGCGGGTATGGCGGGGCGCATCGCCATGAACGCGGCCGCTGCGGCGTTGGGTGTGGCGCCCGATGACCTGCCGTCGTCCTTCGCCGGGCGCACCGACCGCGGCATCGCAGAGCACGCGCTCGGTGAGGCGTACAACGACGAGACGTTCGCGCGCTTCGAAGCGGCGTATCTGGCCGCGCTGCCGGCGGCGTTGGCCACCAGCGCGACGTCGACGCTGCCGGGTGTTGTCGCGCGGCTCGTCGAGTTGGCGCCCCGGGCCCACCTGGGGTTGTGCACCGGCAACACGGCGGCGGGCGCGCGCCTCAAGCTGCAGCACGTCGGGCTCTGGCATCACTTCGCGTTCGGTGGCTACGGCGACGACGCCATCGCGCGTCACCTGGTTGTGCGGCATGCCCTCATGCGCGCCGCAGCCCACGCGGGATGCGGCGTTCATGAGCTGCCGGCCGTCGTCATCGGAGATACGCCCAAGGACATCGCGGCAGCGCACGCCGCGGGCCTGCCTTGCGTCGCCGTGGCGACTGGACCCTACGACTTCGACTTCCTCGCGGCGCTGGGCGCCGACGCGGTGTTGGGCGACCTCGATCAGACCGCCGCCGGCGAGCTGATCCTGACGATGGCCCGACCGGTGCGCGACCATTGAGCGCCCCTCGGCGGTGCGTCTTTGGCAACGGCAACCTCGCCCTAGGCAAGCCGGCTTGGACGTGATCGGCCCGGTCCTCGCGGCGGTCTGTCTGCTGACCATGACCGCGGTGGCACCCGCTGAGGCGCATGGCCCTGCGCCGGCCGCCCTCGGTCTGCATGGCGTGGCCGATGCGCCGGCCGACTGGGTTCGCACCAACATTGGCCTGGCCGTGGCGCGACCGGGCGGCGCCTACAGCTATGTGTGCCCCGGCATGTGGGACACCCAAGAGCGCTTCCCCCCGGTGGCCCAGCTGCCCGATGGCCGGGCGGTGGTTGCGCATGCTGGGGTGGCCTTCATCATCGCGGCTGATGGCTGCGGGCGTGACATGCAGTCGCTGCCCGACGCGGGCAGCACGGTCGCGGTCGTCGCTCTCGCCGACGCCGTCTACGTCGTGACCCGCGAGGCGGCGTCATCGAGCCTGTGGCGCATCGATGGCGAGGCTGCGCCGGCCAAGGTCGATCACTTCGATATTCTGCTCGACAGCGCGGTCGTCGACGGCGCGTCGCTGCACCTGGCGGGGGCGCGACCACACGCCGAGATCATCGACTGGGCGGGCGAAGACGCCCCGGTCGAGCGGCCCAACTGGGACGCATCGTTTATCGCCCTGCGCGGGGGCGGACGCTTCGCGCGGCTGTCCACCGATGCCGGCGTCGTGCTGCTCGAACGGGGCCAGCCCGCGTGGCGCGAGGTCGCTCGCGCGGTCACCAGCATCCACGGTCCGGTCCGGCTGGGCCAAGAGGGCGGGCTGGGCGAAGGCTGGCTGATGACCGTGGACGGCGTGATTCATCAGCGGGCGGGCTCGGAGGGCGACTTCTCGCCGATCCGCGAGGCCCGGTGGACCTGCCTGCAGCGCATTGGGGATCGCGTCTTCGCCTGCGCCGACTTTGGCCTGTCCGAGGTGGCCGCCGACCTCAGCTTGATGCCCATATTCGCCCTCGATGAGCTGGTGGGCGTCGACTGCCCGGACGCCGAGACGCACACGACCTGCGACGGGCAATGGCTGCATTTTGGCGCCGAAGCCGGCCTCGTCCGCGGCCCGCCAGCCCCCGAACCAGAAGCGATTCCTGAGCCGGTCGCACCCGCGCGCGCCGACGATGATTGCGCCCTGGATCCCAGCGCGCCGACGTCGCCGGGGCAGGGGGGCGTGGCAGTGCTGCTCCTCGTCCTTGCTCTGCGGCGTCGGATCGCTAAAATGCGCCCGACAGCCTGCTTGATCTCACGACTCTGAGAGGAATTCCCATGTCCAAGTCCCCGATTCGCGTCGCGATCACCGGTGCCGCCGGCCAGATTGGCTACAGCCTCGTCTTCCACGTCGCCGCCGGCCAGTGCTTCGGCCCCGACCAGCCCGTCATCCTCCAGCTCATCGAGCTGCCGGTTGCGCTGGGCGCCCTGCAGGGCGTGGCGATGGAGATTCAGGACGGCGCGTTCCCCTTGGTCGCCGGCATTGAGTGCAGCAGCGATCTGCGCGAGGGCTTCAAGGACGCCGACGTCGCTCTGCTCGTGGGCAGCAAGCCCCGCGGCCCCGGCCAGGAGCGCGCCGACCTGATCCGCGGCAACGGCCCGATCTTCATCGGTCAGGGCCAGGCCATCGACGCCGTGGCCAACCCGAACGTCAAGGTGCTGGTCGTGGGCAACCCCTGCAACACCAACTGCCTCATCGCCCGCCACCAGGCCAAGCGCACCAACCCGCGCAACTACACGGCCATGACGCGCCTCGACCAGAACCGCGCCATGAGCCAGCTCGCCACCAAGTCGGGCGCGGCCATCGCCGACATCTCCAAGCTCGCGGTCTGGGGCAACCACTCGCCCACGATGTACCCCGACTTCACCAACGCCCAGATCAACGGCAAGGCGCTCACCGACGTCATCACCGACGGCGAGTGGCTCAACGGCCCGTTCATCAAGACCGTGCAGCAGCGCGGCAAGGCGATCATCAACGCCCGCGGCAAGAGCTCCGCGGCGTCGGCTGCCTGGGCCGCCATCGAGCATGTCCGTGATTGGTTCCGCGCGACGCCCGACGGCGAGTGGGTCAGCATGGCCGTGACCAGCGACGGCAGCTATGGCGTGCCCGAAGGCCTGATCTTCTCGTTCCCGTGCACCGTCGACGCCCAGGGCAACTACAGCATCGTGCAGGGCATCGAGCTTGATGACACCGCCAAGGCGCGCATCAAGGCCAGCGCCGATGAGCTGTTGAGCGAGCGCGAGGCCGTGGCCGAACTGCTCGGCTGATTCGTCTACTTGGAGTGACCTGGCGATCTCGCCGGGTGGCCGCCCCTGACGCCGCCCCTGACGCCTGCCCCAGGCGCCTCCAAGCCCGCCCTTACTCGATCCCGTTACGCACGAAGACGCTGCTGCCTGCCTGCAGGTTGTTTGCGGCATCGATGCTGCCCACGCGCTCGAAGGTCGAGAACTCTCCATCACAGTCCAGGTCGCCGTGGGCGCCGGCCGTGAACGCGGCCTCGGCGGCGAGGCCCTGGGCGACATAGTCGTATTGAAAGTACGAGGGGTCATCGATGGAGAACTGCAGCGCCGCCCAGCTGGGGCTCACCCAATGCGCCGGGCTGGGCGCGATCTTGAACTCCGCGCCGTTCTGACACGCGGGCGAATCGGGCGTGCTGGCGACCGTCTGCGGAAACTGACGGGGGAGGATCTGGCCGCCGCGCGCGCTGTGCTCGTCTGCGTAGTACGTCAGTGAGGCGTCATAGAGCCGTCGCAAGTTCATGGTGGCTTCGCTGGTCTTTGAGCGCCGCGTGTACTTGACGAATGCCGGGATGGCGATCGCGGCGAGGATGCCGATGATGGCGACGACGATCATCAACTCGATCAGAGTAAAGCCACGCGCGCGCTGCATGAGAGCTCCGAAAATTATGATGCTCTTTATATACCCGCATTGGCCGCTGATGCACGTCTCATAAGGTCTCAATTGCGTTCGACGTGATGATACGGTTTGGTACGCAATAGGGCATCTGAGATGCAGGCGCACGCCCATACCCCCTGGCACGATACGTGCGAAGAGGCCTGAGCGAGTCCAAACCTGGCCTCGGAAAGGTCGGCCGCATGAACCTTCGGCGCTCTCTGCCCTGTGCACGTTGGTTGCCCGCCTATCGGCGCGAAGACTTGAGCAGCGACGTCATCGCCGGTCTCACGGTCGCGGTGATGCTGGTGCCTCAAGCGATGGCCTACGCGATGCTGGCGGGGCTGCCGCCAGTCGTGGGCCTGTACGCGTCCACGGTGCCGATAATCTTGTATGCGGTCTTTGGCACGTCGCGCCAACTGGCGGTCGGGCCGGTCGCGATGGACTCGCTGCTGGTGATGATTGGGGTCGGCGCCCTCGCGACGCCGGGATCGGCCGCGTTCATCAGCTACGCGTTGACCCTCATGCTCATGGTCGGCGCCATCCAACTCATCCTCGGGCTGCTGCGCGCCGGCTTCGTCGTCAACTTCCTCTCAGGTCCGGTCATCAACGGGTTCATGTCGGCCGCGGCGCTGATCATCGGCACCAGCCAGCTCAAGCACTTGCTGGGCATCGACCTGCCCCGCGCCCCGGTGCACGAGACCTGGATGAGCGCCGCCAGCCACTGGGCAGACGTCAGCGTCGCGACCCTCGCGATCGGGGGGCTCGCCATCGCCACGATCAAGGGCCTCAAGCGGTTCGCGCCGCGCATCCCCAGCGCGTTGGTGGTCGTGGTGGGTGGCACGTTGGCGGTGGTCGGCCTGGGCCTGGACGAGGCGGGGGTGGCCATCATCGGCGATGTGCCTGGTGGGTTGCCGCCGCTGAGCATGCCCGACGTGAGCCTCTCGACCTTGACCACGCTGTTCCCGATCGCGGTCGCCATCGCGGTCGTCGCCTTCATGGAGGCCATCTCGGTCGCTCGCTTCTTCGCGCAGAAGCACAAATACACCATCGATCCCAGCCAGGAGCTCATCGCGCTGGGTATGGCGAACCTGGGCGGCGCCTTCTTCAGCGGCTACCCGGTCACGGGGGGTCTGTCGCGCAGCGCGGTGGCTGATCAGGCCGGCGCGCGCACAAACCTCGCTGCGCTGGTCACGGCGGCGAGCATCGTCTTGGTGCTCCTGGCGTTGACGCCTCTGTTCCACTCTCTGCCCAAGGCGGTCTTGGCAGCCATCATCATGGTGGCGGTCACGACCCTCTTCAACGTCACCGAGGCGCGCCACCTGTGGCGCACCGATCGCGTCGACTTCGGCACCCTGATGGTCACGTTCGCCGCGACCCTCGGGCTGGGCATTCAGCAGGGCATCATGCTGGGCGTCGCGGTCTCGATCTTTGTCTTCGTCGCGCGCCGGACGCGGCCGCATTACGCGGTGCTCGGTCGGTTGGCGGGTGAGGCTGTGTGGCGCAACGTCGCCCACCACCCCGACGCGCAATGCGCACCGAACGTCTTGGTGCTGCGCTTCGACGTGTCGTTCTACTTTGGCAACGTCGAGTTCCTCAAAGACCGGATCAACGCAGAGCTGGACCAGACCCGCACCCCGCCGCATCGGATCGTGCTCGACATGCATGGCGTCAACGCCCTGGACTCATCCGCTTCGGCGATGCTGCTCAACCTGATCGAGCAGCTTGAGGCGCGCGGTGTCACGCTGCACCTGGCGGCGGTGAAGGTCCCGGTGCAGCGTACGATTGAGAGATTCGACCGATTGGCGAGCCGCCTGCGCGGCAAGCTCTTTTTGACGGTCGACAAGGCCGTCGGCGCGACGCTCGATCCGACGCCCGACGCAAACGGATTGGAGGCGAGGGATGCAGCCTGACTTTTGGGTAATGCCGCTGGTGGGCGGGGCTCTGATCGGCTTGTCCGCCGGCATCATGATGTTCTTCCACGGCAAGATCGCGGGCATCAGCGGCATCGTCGGTGGCCTGATGACCGGCGACCGGGGGCTCTGGCGCCTGCAGTTCACCATCGGCCTGCTTATCGGTGGCGCCTTTTGGCTCGCGATGGATCCCGGCGCCTTCGCCCTCGAGATCGATCGCTCCTATGGCGCCCTGATCGCTGCGGGCCTGCTCGTGGGCGTCGGCACGCGCATGGGCAACGGCTGCACCAGCGGGCACGGCGTATGCGGCATCGCGCGCAAGTCGCGTCGCTCGATCGTCGCGACGCTGACGTTCATCTTCAGCGGCGCGGTCACCGTCTTCATTGTCCGAACTGTCTTGGGGGGGTCGATCTAGTGGGCGCCGCAATTCACATTCTGTCGGGTACGCTCCTCGCGATCGGTCTGGCCATCGCCGGCATGACCCAGCCGCATAAGGTCGTCGGCTTCTTGGACTTCGCCGGCGACTGGATACCCGACCTCGCCGTCGTCATGGGCGGCGCGGTGACCGTCAACTTCATCGCGTTGCACCTCACGCTCAAGCGCGACTCGCCGATCCTCGCGGCGCACTTCGGGCTGCCCACCCGTAAGGATCTCAGCCCGCGCCTGATGGGTGGTGCCGCGCTCTTCGGGGCCGGCTGGGGCCTGGGTGGCTACTGCCCCGGCCCCGCGCTGGCGTCGCTGCCCACGGCCGCGACGCCAGTCCTGGTCTTCGGCGCCGCGATGATCGCCGGTATGGTCGGCTTCGATCTGATCGACCGGGTCCGCAGCGCGCGGCACCCGGCACAGGCACCGCAACCGAGCACCTGACGCACCGCGGAGGCACCCATGTCGGCCTGGATTTACCCGATCTCGCTGCTCGCCATCTCGGCCTTCGTCGCCGCGCTCGAGTGGCGGTTTCCCAAGCGCGCGCAAGCCCAGCTGCGAAAGCGGCTGTGGTCGGACGTGCTCTATCTGGTCTTCAACGGCCACTTCTTGGGCGTGATCGTGTTCGGGCTGGCGGCCAACTACGTGCTGCCATATGTCGACCGCTGGCTGACTCAGGCCGGGTGGATCGACGCGATGTACCGCGGCGCGGCGTCGGCGTGGCCCATCTGGGGGCAGATCGCGCTCGCGCTGGTCGTGATCGACTTGTTGCAGTGGGGCGTGCACCGACTGCTGCATCGCGTGCCGCTGCTCTGGGAGATGCACAAGACCCACCACTCGGTCGTCGACGGTGAGATGGACTGGATCGTCGCGTTTCGCTTCCAGTGGAGCGAGGTCATCGTCTACCGGACGGTGCTGTATCTGCCGCTGGCGTGGTTTGGTTTCGGGATTGAGGCGGTGCTCACCCACGCCATCTTTGGGACGCTGATCGGGCACCTCAACCACGCCAACCTCGATCTGAGCTGGGGCCCGCTGCGGTATGTGCTCAACAGCCCCAACATGCACATCTGGCATCACGACTACGACGGCGACGCGAAGAGCACGGTCAACTTCGGCATCATCTTCAGCTGCTGGGACTGGATCTTCGGGAGCGCGAAGATGCCCGCCCGCGCTCCCGATCGCATTGGGTTCGCGGGCGTCGAGACCTTCCCCGACAACTTCTTCGGTCAGATGGCGTGGCCCATCTCGAAGCTGAGTCGGCGCAAAGCGTTCGGCGTCGTCGCGGGGCTGCTGGTCATCGGCGGCGGCTGGGTGGCTGCGCAGCCCCGCGCGCAGGTCAATGACACCCCGATGATGCGAGAGGCTACGGCAGAGTCACAGCCGACCCAGTCTCCAGCGCCGCAATCCGCGTACGCGGTATCGCCCAGCGCCGCAGACGCCGCGCTCGCTCGGTTTGGCACACAGGCCGCGGCGGACGGCTTGGCGCAGCCCGACGCGCTCGTCTCGGCCGGCGAGCTGGCGGCGGCCTTGGGCGCGCCCAGGCTGGTGGTGCTCGATGTGCGCAAGCCCGAGCGCTACCTCGCCGGGCACATCCCCTCGGCCGTGCAGTTGGATCGCCCCGACTATTCGGGGGGCGACATCCCGGGCCTCTCACGCGACGCCGAGGCCCTCCAAACGATGCTGCGTCGGCTGGGCGTACGCTCCGACTCGGTCGTGGTCGCCTACACCGACGGTGGGCCAGAGGCCATTCGCCTGTGGTGGACGCTGCGCATGATCGCCGGCTACGACATTCGCTTGCTTGATGGTGGCTTGCAGCGATGGAATCACGCCGGGCACGCCCGCGCTCAGGGCCCGCGAGAGGGGACGCCGGGTGACGTGGTCTTGCCCGCCGCGCGCGCCCCGTCCTTGTGGCCGGCCGTCGAGACCTTCCGGCGCGCGCACCCCGGCGCTTTGCTGGTCGACACGCGCACGCAGGCCGAATTCGACGGTCAGACCCAGCGCAAGTCCGCGGCGCGCGCCGGTCGAATTCCGGGGGCGCAGCGCCTCGACTGGGCGTCGATGTTTCGCGACCCAGAGTCCGATCATCGCCTCAAGGCGCGCGCGCAGCTCGACGCGCTGCTGGCTCCGCTGATCGACAAGCCGGTGGTGCTCTACTGCCAGTCGGCGACGCGCTCGGCGGCGGTGTACTTCGCGTTGTTGCAAGCGGGTCACCCCGAAGCCCGCGTGCTCAACTATGACGGCTCCTGGGCC
>JBNMOZ010000194.1:0-9486 GCA_051276005.1 Bradymonadia bacterium
AGCGCATCGCTGAGCAACTCATGCTCGCCCGCTGGGCGCTCCAAGCGCGCCGTCAGTCGGATCTGGGCCGCGTCGAAGTCATGGTCGCTCAAGCTCAAGCCCGCGCGCTCGGTCAGCGGCGCCTCGCCCTTCAACACCGCCGCCTGCAGGCGTTTGGGGAAGCCCTGGTACGGCTGCCCAAGACGCCCAGCGAAGAAGTCGACGACCGACTTGGGGAAGTCGAGCCGCGCTGCCTGCTCGATGCTCTGCTCGACGCTCAGATCGTTCTGCACCAGGAACATCGCGAAGTCGGCGACCACCTTCGACGTGGGGGTCACCTTGATGAGGCCGCCCAGCGCGGCATTCACGTCGCGATAGCGCTGCGTGATCTCGCCCCATCGCTCGCCCAGCCCAAGCTGGATCGCCCGCGGCCGCAGGTTGGAGTACTGGCCACCGGGGATCTCATGGCGATAGACGGCGCCCGTGCTCGCCTTGAGGCCCGACTCAAACGGCGCGTACATATCGCGCACTGCGAACCAGTAGTCGGCCAGCCGATCCAGCGCCTCGGGCTCGATCGCCGGTGCGCGCGAATCGCCTTGCAGGGCCGCGACGAGGGCGTCCATCGACGGCTGACTCGTCAGGCCCGAGAGCGGCGCGCTGGCCACGTCAACCGCATCGGCACCCGCCGCCACCGCGGCCATCAACATCGCCACGCCATTGCCGCTCGTATCATGCGTGTGTACGTGGATCGGCAGATCAACGGCGTCGCGCAACGCCTCGACAAGAATCGTCGCCGCCCGCGGCTTCAGCAGCCCCGCCATGTCCTTGATGCACAGGATGTGGGCCCCGTGATCGCGCAGTTGCTTCGCCAGATCGACGTAGTACTGCGTCGTGTACTTGGTGCGCGTGGGGTCGGAGACATCGCCCGTGTAGCACAAGCACGCCTCGACGATCTTGCCCGCTTTGGCGACCTCTTGCATCGCCAACGCCATGTTGGGCACCCAGTTGAGCGCGTCGAAGATGCGGAAGACGTCGACGCCGCCCTGCGCCGCGCGCTGAACGAAGCGCCGGATCACGTTGTCGGGATAGTTCGTGTAGCCGACGGCGTTCGCGCCCCGCAGCAGCATCTGCAGCAAGGTATGCGGCATGGCCTCGCGGAACCGCGCCAGCCGTGTCCAGGGGTCTTCGCG
This sequence comes from Bradymonadia bacterium, assembly GCA_051276005.1. Taxonomy (GTDB): domain Bacteria; phylum Myxococcota_A; class Bradymonadia; order UBA7976; family UBA1532; genus JBNMOZ01. The sequence continues at coordinate 1,170 of JBNMOZ010000194.1, forward strand.
CAAGAAGCGATAGGCCACGTCGAAGGTCGCCCCGCCCCACATCTCGACGCTGAACAGGTTCGGGGTCAGGTGCGCCGCGACCGGGGCCGCGTCGATCAAATCTCCTGCCCGTACGCGCGTCGCGAGCAGTGATTGATGCGCGTCACGAAAGGTCGTGTCGGTCAGCTGCACGGCCGTCTGCGCCCGCAACCAGCGCGACAAACCGGCGGCGCCGTCGGCGCGAAAGACCGCCATGGCCGGGCTGACGGGTGGCGCGGCGTCGGGCACCGACGGGACCACGGGCTTGAACAGCGGATCCGGGCGCTGGAATCGGCCTTGCACCCCATGTGGACCGTTCACCACGACCGATCCCAGCGCCCGCAACAGCTTGGTCGCGCGGTCCCTTCGGGTCGGAAAGTTGAGCAGCTCGGGCGTCAGCGCGACGAAGCGCGTCGTACAAGCGCCGCGCAGGAAGGTCGGGTGCGTGACCGTGTTCTCGAGGAACGGGATGTTGGTCTTGACGCCTCGAATCCGAAACTCGCGCAGGCTGCGATGCGCCTTCGCCGCGGCCGCCTCAAAGCTGAGCGCCCAGGCTGTCACCTTGACGATCATCGAGTCGTAGTCGCCTGTGATCTGGGTCCCCGCGCCGCCGGTGCTCGCGTCCAGCCGGATGCCGAAGCCCGCGGCCGACCGGTAGGCGCTGATCTTCCCAGTATCCGGGGCGAAATCGTTGGTGGGATCTTCAGTGGTGACGCGACATTGCAGCGCGTAGCCAGTGCGCGTCAGGGCAGCCTGGTTGGGGATGCCAATCTTCGGATCGCTGAGCGGGCGGCCTTCGGCGACGCGGATTTGCGCCTGCACCAGGTCGCGCCCGGTGATCATCTCGGTCACCGTATGCTCGACCTGAATGCGCGGGTTGACCTCGATGAAGTACCAGCCGTCCTCGCCCACCAAGAACTCGACCGTGCCGGCGTTGGTATAGCCGCAGGTGCTCGCGATGCGCAGCGCGGCCGCATAGAGCGCCTCACGGGTCTGCTCGCCCAGCGCGACCGCCGGCGCGACCTCGACCACCTTCTGGTGCCGCCGTTGCACCGAACAATCGCGCTCGAATAGATGCACGCAGTTGCCATGGCTGTCGGCGAGCAGCTGCACCTCGATGTGCTTGGCGTCCTCGACGAACTTCTCGCAGAACATCGCCCCGCGCCCAAACGCCGCCGTCGCCTCGCGCTGCGCCTGCGCGAACGCCTCGGCGAGATCCGCAGGATCGCGCACGATGCGCATGCCGCGCCCACCGCCGCCGAACGCCGCCTTGAGCATGATCGGGTAGCCCACCGACGCGCCAAAGGCGGCTGCGTCTGCCGCCGTCTCAACCGGCTCGTCGGTGCCGGGCACAACCGGCACGCCCGCTTCGATCGCCAACCGGCGCGCCGCTGTCTTGTCGCCGAGCGAGGCCAGCGTCGCCGGGCTTGGCCCGATGAAGATCAAGCCCGCGTCGGCGCAGCGCTGTGCGAACTCTTCGTTCTCGCTCAAGAACCCATAGCCGGGATGGATCGCGTCTACGCCCCGCGCCAGCGCCAGATCGATGATCGCCTGCTGATCGAGGTAGGCGTCGATCGGTTTGCCGGGCGTGCCCAGCAAGAACGCCTCATCGGCCTTGTAGCGATGGATGGAGAGCAAGTCCTCATGGCTGTAGATCGCGACCGTCCGTATCTTCAGCTCGGTACACGCGCGGAAGATGCGGATGGCGATCTCGCCACGATTGGCCGCCAAGACGGTTCGGATCGGGCGAATGGCGGGCATGGGACCTCCGGCGCGGCTCATCAAAACAGGGTGGCACTCGGCGCGGCTGACCGACGCGGTCAAGGCTGCGAAGTGGGCGGGCATACATATCACGATCCGCGATCGGATCACTCGCGACAGCGCGGTCAAGAATGTACACTTCCGCTGTGAATGAACGAATGACCCGCATGGGCCTCGTCGGATTGGGACTCATCCACGAGCTCAATACGCCGTTGGCGACCACGGCGCTCGCGCTTGAGTTGATGGCCGAGCGCTTCGAAGGGCCCGCGCCGCCAACCGCCGCGACGGCAGCCATCGAGGTGCGCCGGGTGCTGGCCCGGGTGCGTCGCATGGGCGATCTGGTGCACCGTCTGCGGGCCCTCGCCAAGGGCCAGCCTATCGCGCCAGAGCATGTCGATCTCGACACCGCCCTCGACTCGGCGGCCCGGCTCACCCGATCGACGCTCAGCGAGATGGCGATGCCGGTCAAGGTCATCTGCACGCACGGCCCCGAGCCTACGCAGGTTCTGGCAGAGCCGATGTTGCTCGAACGCGCGATCCTGCTGCTGGCGCTCAACGCCGCCGAGGCGACCGCGGGCCTCAACGATCAGCCCGACTGCCCCACCGTCTGGATCGGGCGCTACGCGTCGTGCCTGACCGTGCGCGACAACGGACCGGGCTTCGGCGACCTGGGCGCGGCCCAATCCCTGGGCGAGAGCACCAAGGGCACGATGGGCGTCGGCCTCAACTTCGCCCAGCTCATCGTGGCCCAGCTCGGCGGCCGCCTGCGGCTGGGCAACCATCCGGATGGTGGCGCGCTGGCGCGCATCGAGCTGCCCACAGCAGATTGACAGGCAGACGCGCGCAGCGACGGCAGCGTCCGGGTGATCTGCGTCCAGATCCTGACCTCGACTGGACGGACTGAACACCAGCCCGCCACACGAAACCAATAAAATCAACAACTTGCAACTGGCCTGTTCTGTGTAAAGCAACCCTCCCGTCTTCGGAACGAGGGGTTTTGCATGCACGCGATTGTCAGCTCGGGCGCCGTCCTGGGCGTCGACGCCTACCGGGTTGAGGTCGAGGTCGACCTGGGCCGCGGCATGATGGTCTTCAGCACCGTCGGCCTGCCCGCCGGCGCTGTCTGCGAGGCCCGCACCCGCGTCAAATCGGCCATCGTCAACTGCGGCTACGGCTTCCCGCAACGCCGCGTCACCGTCAACCTCGCCCCCGCGCACATCAAGAAGCAGGGCACCGGGTTCGACCTGCCGATGGCCCTGGGCATCCTGGCGGCCGACCAGAAGGTGCCCATAGCGAGCCTCGAGGGTGCGCTCGCGATCGGTGAGCTGGCGTTGGACGGCCGAATCCGTCCCGTTCGCGGCGTGCTCCCGCTGGCGGCCTACGCGGCCAAAGCCGGTCTGCGGCGCATCATCGTGCCCCGCGAAAACGCTCTTGAGGCGTCGATGGTCGAAGGCCTCGAGGTGATCGGCGTCGCCCACCTCTCCGAGTGCGTCGAGGTGCTCGCGGGGCACCAGCCCGCCCCCGAATTGCCGCAGCGCCCCGAGCAGCCGCACGACGACACCGCCCCAGACCTGGCCGATGTGCGGGGTCAGGGCGTCGCGCGCCGCGCCATCGAGATCGCCGCCGCCGGGCAGCACAACATCCTGCTCGTGGGGCCCCCGGGCGCCGGCAAGACCATGTTGTGTCGCCGCCTGCCCTCGCTGCTTCCGCCCATGCCGTTCGCCGACCGCCTCGAAGCATCGATCATCGCCAGCGTCGCGGGAATCCTGCCACCCGACACGCCGCTGCTCGCCACCCGGCCGTTTCGCGCGCCGCATCACAGCGTGTCGACCGCCGCGATGGTGGGTGGCGGCTCCAAGGCGCGGCCGGGCGAGGTCTCACTGGCGCATCGCGGCGTGCTGTTCCTCGACGAGCTGCCCGAGTTTCGCCGTGACGTGCTGGAGTCGCTGCGCCAGCCCCTTGAGGACGGTCATGTCACCGTCGCCCGCGCCGAGGTCACGCTGTCATACCCGGCGCGGATCATGCTCGCCGCGTCGATGAACCCCTGCCCTTGCGGCTATGTGGGGCATCCACGGCGCGCGTGCACCTGCCACCCCCGCGCCGTCGATCGCTACCGGCATCGGATCAGCGGTCCGCTGCTCGACCGTATCGACCTGCAAATCGCGGTCGACCCCGTCGATCCGACGGCGCTGCGGGCGCAAGAGCCGGGGGAGTCATCAGCCGTGGTCCGCGCCCGGGTGATCAACGCCCGCACCCTTCAGTTCGAGCGCGCCGGGGTCTGCAACGCCGACATGACCTCGCCTCAGGTGCGCGCCCATTGCGATCTCGACGACGCAACCGCGGCGCTGCTCGAGCGGGCCATGGATCGCATGAACCTGACCGCCCGCGCCCATGACCGGGTGCTCAAAGTCGCCCGCACCATCGCCGACCTCGGCGCAATCACCAACATCGGGTCCCGGCACATCGCTGAAGCCCTCCAGTACCGCCAGCTTGACCGCGCGATTGGCGCGGCCTGACCCGTGTGTCGGCATATCGTCGGCCACGTTTTACCAAGGAGAACAGTATGTTTGCTCGCCAAAAAGCTCAGCCCGCCGATCGCACCAAGGCCCTGGGCCTCGCCGTCGAGGCCATCGAGAAGCAGTTCGGCAAAGGCTCCATCTGGCGCCTCGACGGCACCCGCCCCGCCGAACCCGTCGCCGTTCACCCCATCGGCTGTGTGGGCATCGACCTGGCCATGGGCGTGGGCGGTCTGCCCGCCGGCCGCGTCGTCGAAATTTACGGCCCCGAGTCGTCGGGCAAGACGACGTTGATGCTCGAAGTGATCGCCGGTGTGCAGGCGGCAGGTGGGGTCGCGGCGTTCGTCGACGCCGAGCACGCCCTCGACCTGCAGTACGCCAAGTGCCTCGGGGTCGACCCCGCCAAGCTGCTCGTCTCGCAGCCCGACCACGGCGAGCAGGCCCTCGAGATCACCGACGCGCTCGTGCGGTCTGGGGCGGTCGACATCGTGGTCATCGACTCGGTGGCGGCCCTGGTGCCACGCGCCGAGCTCGAAGGCGAGATGGGCGACCACCACGTGGGCTTGCAAGCGCGCTTGATGTCACAGGCGCTGCGCAAGCTCACCAGCACTGCCGCCCGCGGCGGCACCACGGTCGTCTTCATCAACCAGCTGCGCCATAAGATTGGGGTGACGTTCGGCTCGCCCGAGACGACCACCGGCGGCAACGCGCTGAAGTTCTACGCCTCGATGCGCATCGACATCCGACGCATCGGCGGCATCAAGCAGGGCGACAAGCTCATCGGCAATCGCACCCGCGTGAAGATCGTCAAGAACAAGATGGCGCCGCCATTCCGCATCGCCGAGTTCGACATCATGTTCGGCACGGGCATCAACCGCGAAGGCGACGCGCTCGATCAGGCGGTCGACGCTGACATCGTCGACAAGAAGGGCAGCTGGTACGCCTACAACGACGAGCGGCTGGGTCAGGGGCGCGAGAACGTCTGCAGCATTCTGCGTGAGCGGCCGAGCGTCTACGAGGCGATCAAGGCTGAGGTCATGCGACACCACGGCATGGTCGTGCCGCCGGGCGACGCGAAGCCTGACGCCAAGGGCAAGGGCGACGCCAAGGGCAGGCGCGACACCAAACCCAAGGGCGACGCCGAGAGCAAGGCTGCCTGACGCGATGGGATGGGCGGATTGTCAGCCGGGCCTAATTCGCCTCGATCTGCTGGCCTGGCTGTCCAGCACTTCCGAAGCTGGCTCCGCCGGGCCCGCCGTCGCCGAGGGCATAGTTGACGCCGACGAGCGTGGCCTGGCTGTTGGCGCCGAATACGCCCGCGCTGATGCCACCTGCACCACCGCCGCCATGCCCGCCGCGACCGCCCTCACCGCCGACCCCGCCGCGACCACCGCCCCCGATATCGCTCACGGGCGGGCCGCCCGCCGCGCCCAATGCGCCCGCCCCGCCATCGCCGCCGCGCCCGCCTTCGCCGCCCGCGCCACCGCGCGTCGTGCGCAAAAAGCACCGCTCGATCGTCGCGTTGGAGTCGATCAACAGCACGGCGATGCTGCCACCGCCGGCGCCGCCGCCAGTCGCTGGCAGGCCACGACACCCGCCTGCGCCGCCGCCGCCGCCGCCGCCGCCGCAACCGAGATCGCAGGGCGGGATGCGAAATACGCGCTCTTCTTGTCCGCCACCACCGCCGCCACCGCCGCCACCGCCGCCCGACTGGCCGAGCAAACCGAGCGCACCCGCGACACCACGCCAGGTCCCCTCAATGATGGACCCCATGCCGCCGCCGCCCGGCCCGTCAGGGCCCGCGTTGCCGCTTCGACCGCGATCAGCGCTGCTGCCTGCCGCGCTGGCGCCACAGCTGCCGTGATGTGCGCCGCCGCCCGCGCCGGCGCTCCCGTTGCCCGGCGTGGGCGAACCCGCGACGCCCGTTCGACCGTTGTCGTCGTCTCGACCCCCGTCGCCGCCGCGCCCGCCATGGGTCGCGCCGTCATCACACATTGTCTGCCCACCGGACCCACCGGCCCGGCGATCGCAATCTTGGAAGACGTTCGCGCTGTCCAGCGCGTCCTGGCCACCCGCGCCGGACATACCGGGCTGCCCGGGATCCCCGTCCATGCCCCGGTCACCATTGCCGCCGCTGCCCGCTTCGATCGTGCAGTCGCGCAGAACGACGCCCGGCGCGCGGGTCAAGTGCACGCCGTATGCGGTCTGACCCGCGACCGCGGAGTCTGTGCCCCGGATCGTCAAACGCTGCAGCTCGGTGGGCGACGCGATATCGAGGCCCACGATCGGCCGAGCGCCGCCACGAATGACCGTGTTCACCCCCGCATCCCGTCGCCACTGCGCGCTCGCGTCGTAGCCGCCGTAGATGCTGATGCCATCGATGAGCGCGACGTCTTCGGCATATGCGCCATGCGAAACGAAGACCGAGAGCCCCTCGCCCGTCGCCCGCGCGATGCCGGCAGCGATGCTCCGAAATGGCGAATCCATGCTGCCGAGGTTGCCGTCGTCGCCCGTCTCGATGTCGACAAAGACCCCGTCTGCGACCACCCCGTCGATGCCATCGCAGTTGGCGTCAACGTTGTCGAGGTCGGGCAGGTCGATATCGCTCTGAAAGACACACTCGGTCTCGCAGCCGTCGGCCGGGTTGCCGTTGAGGTCGACCCAGCCCGCCAGGCACGGCCCCATGGTGCAGCGGCCGACCTCGCAGGTGGCGCGGGCGTTGTCGAAGTCGCAGACGTTATGGCAGCGGCCGCAATGATCGACGTTGGTGTCGAAGGCGAAGTTCTCATCGAGCTCGCCATCGCAGTCGTTGTCGAGGCCGTCGCAGCTCAGCTCGACGTCGGGCTCGACGCTGCCCGGATAGCGGCAATCCCACGCGCCTTGCAGACACAAAGGCGCCGCACGCGAACATTCGCCGAGCAGAATGCAGATGCCATCGGGCGTCTCAATCGCCTCGTCGACCATGAAGTCGCAGTCGTCGTCGGCGCCGTTGCATTGCTCGGTGCCGCCCTCATTGACCTCGACGTCGGTCTCGTCGCAGTCGATGCCCAGGCAGTCGGCGCCCATGCCGTAGCCGTCGCCATCGGTGTCCAAGCACCCGGCACATTCGCCTGTCTCGGGCACGCATTGGCGGGTCGACTCGATGCCATCAACGGCGGGCGCGTCGACGCACTCGAAGCCATCCGCGCACGGCTTCGAGGTGCAGTCCTCAGCGCAGTACCGGCCGCGCCCCACCTCAAGGCAGCGATCCTCAGGATCGTCGCAATCGTCGTCGCTCTCGCAAGCCGCGCACAGGTCATTGCTGTCGGGCACGCACAAGAACGTGACGTCTGCGCCCGTGTTCGTGATGGCAGCACAGACCAGATCGGGCAAGCACTCGAGCGTATCGCCGCAGCGCTGGGTGCAAATCTGGCCGCCCGGCGCCTCGATGCAAAAGCCCGAGGCGCAGTCCGCGTTCTCGCCACATAGATCGCGGAAGGCGCCCAGCGACGAGGCGTCGAGGCCGAGATCGTTGACGGGCGGCAGGCTGAAATCACGCCCACCGCTGTCGAAGGGCACGAAGGTCGGGTCGCCCGCGCACGCGGCCAACAGCGAGACGCAGAGCACCAATACGCAAGACATGAGGTTCTTCATGGACAGACCGTAACAATGGCGGTCGCGACGCAGCAAACCCGTTGGAGGCCTTCGGTCGGCGACGACGCCCCAAGCGCCCCCGCCAACCGAAGGGGCGCCCGCCACCGCCCACCTGCAACCCGGCGATCTAGATGCGCGCGCCCGGTCAAACAGCCAGGGCCGGGCCGTTTCGAGCGGGGCTGTCCTGGCAGCCCACAACCATTTGATTCAAATCAGTTTTCGTCCACATCCGGGCCCGTGGGTCGCGCAGATAGCCGGCGCGCCGGGCGATTAATCTGCAGACGAACGCCCCGGCACGGCATGGTTTGTTGACGCGACCCGACCGCGGTTTGCAAAGTAGGGCCGATGTTGCGAGGAGAAGTCTGTGCGAGTGAAGTCTGTCCGAAAGA
>JBNMOZ010000195.1:0-9485 GCA_051276005.1 Bradymonadia bacterium
ACTGGCCTTGTCGGCGACGTCGCGGCCGCGGCCCGGCGGGCGTCAAGCTGGGTCTGCCGCAGCGCGCTCGCGGTGTCGGTCGCCGCGCCGCCACAGCCCACGAGCAGCAGGGCCGGCAGCGCGGCCGGCAGCAGCCAAAGTCGTCGCATCGTCGTTGCCCCTTTGGGGTCGAGAGTCTTCATCCGCAGCACATCACCGGCGAACGCACATCACGTCCACCTGGTTGCCCTGCACGCGCAAGGGGCCCCAGCCCGATTGGAAGCCGCGCGCGGCGCATTCGCGATGCACCGCTGACGCGCAGGTGGGGCCGAAGCTCTCGGTCTGTCCATCGCAGCGCGGCTGCTGGGCGGCCAACTGCGCCCAGGTCAGGGTGAAGCGCCCCACCTGCGGGCCCGCCACGCACGCCACGAAGGCGATCTCGCCCACATGCTCGACCGGCCCATAGCCGCTGCCATAGCCCTCGGCGCGGCAGTACTGATCGATCGCGTCGTTGCAGCTCTGGTTGAACGCCGACCCCGCCCGACAGCCGTTGTTGTAGCGACCGAGCGTGGCGAAGTTGGTCTCGATGCCCGTCGCGGCCGTGCAGACGCCCAAGGCGATGTCGCCGCTGTTCTCGATCGGCCCAAAGCCGCTGCGCGTGCAGTCGGCGTTGCAGCGCCGGTGAAAGGCCGACATGCAGTAGTCTGAGAAGCGCGCCGCCTGGGTGCACAGCTCGTGTGAGCGCCGCAGCGCGGTGTAGGTGGTGTCGTCGACCCGCGCCCGGAAGCCCTCGTCGACGGTGCCGTCGCAGTCTTCGTCCTGGCCTTGCCCACAGCTCTCGGCTGCCGGTCCACGCCCGCCATCACAGGCGCCCCAACGACCGCCGGCGCAGGTCTCGGCGCCTTGCTGGCAGGCGCCCACGTCGATCCCACAGTTGCGCCGCTGGCCGTTGACGCACTGGCAGCCTTCATCGGCCCGCCCGTCACAGTCCTCGTCGACCCCGCCTTCGCAGACCTCGGCCGCCGGCTCGACGGCGCCCGCGCAGGCCGCCCACTGCCCGCCGCGGCAGGTCTGGGTGCCCGCGACGCACGCGCCGGTGCCCGTGCCGCAGGGCCGCATGTCGCCTTCGATGCAGTCGCAGCCTTCGTCGACGGTGCCGTCACAGTCATCGTCAGCGGCCCCATCGCACTGCTCTTGCTGCGGATCAGCGGATCCAACGCAGGCGCCCCACTCACCGGCATCGCAACGCATCTCGCCCATCAAGCACGCCCCGATATCGGCGCCGCAGGCCTCGACCAGGCCTTCATCGATGCCGCCATCACAGTCGTCATCGCGGCCGTCACAGGTCTCGGGGGCCGGTGGTATTTCGTCGATGCAGTCCGACCACGCGCCGTCCTGGCAGATCGCCATGCCCGGCTCGCAGCGGCCCACCTCGGTGCCGCAGTCTCGCGTCAGCCCTTCGTCAACGCGCCCGTCACAGTCGTCATCGGTGCCGTCGCATCGCTCGGGTCCGGGCTGCACGGCGCCCTCGCAGCGCGACCACAGCGCGTTGACGCAGACCTGCTCGCCCGGCTGGCAGCGGCCTTCGTCGTCGCCGCACGCGCGCCGATCGTCGTTGGTGCACGCGCAGCCCTCGTCGACGGTGCCGTCGCAGTCTTCGTCGGTCCCATCGCCGCAGCGCTCAGGCGCCACGCCCGCCTCGCCGACCGCGTCGCAGCCCGCCCACGCGCCGGCGTTGCACCGCTCGCTGCCCACCTCGCAGGCGCCCAACGCCGTGCCGCAGCTGCGTCGCAACCCCTCGTCGACCACGCCGTCGCAGTCGTCATCGGCGTCGTTGCATTGCTCGGCGCCCGGCACCAAATCGGGGCAGGCCGACCACGCCCCATCGGTGCACTCTTGTTCGCGCACGGCGCACCCGTCGCCGCCGTCGGCGCAGGCCCGCGTCAACGCCTCGTCGACCTGGCCGTCGCAGTCGTCGTCGCGGCCATTGCAGCTCTCGTCGGCGGGCACGCAGTCTCCTGGCTCAAACTCCTCGACCGCCCGCGTGCCTTGGGCGCAGCTCAACGCGGTCAGGAGCAGGCCGGTCACGATGAGTCCGAAATGAAAGGTTCGATACGCCATGCCGCCTACCCTATCAGCGGGGTTGATTCCATCGCGAGGCCCGTCGATGGTTCCCGGCATGACGGCCCCCGCGATCGCCCTGCTGACTCTGCTCACCCTGGGCTGCAGCTTCACGCTCGATCTGGACTCCCCAGACCGCAGGCGCATCGACATGATGGCCGTGGTCGACTGCGACGACGAAGAGCGCTGCAACGGGATCGACGACGACTGTGACACCCGCATCGACGAGGGCACCGATCGCACCTGCTACACGGGGCCCGCGGGCACCGATGGCGTGGCGGCCTGCCAGACGGGCGTCGCGCGCTGCGTCGCGATCCCCGGAGCAGAGGCCGAGGCGTTTGGCGAGTGCGTCGGTCAGGTTGTGCCCGACCTCGAGCAGTGCAACGGCCGCGACGATGACTGCGATGGCGCCCCCGACCGGGTCGATGGCGTCGCGATCACCCAGCCCTGCTATCCGTTCGATGACGGTGATCCGGGCGTGGGTCGATGCCGCGCCGGGCGGTCGATCTGCACGGCCGGCGAGTACGGGCTGTGCGACGAAGCGGTCGGACCGCGCGACGAGGTCGACAACGATCAAGACGATGACTGCGACGGAGCGGTGGATGAGTAGCCTTTTCCTCAGCGATAACCTGCACCAGGCCGTGGCCGATCTGTGCTGGCTGCTGGGTCGCGGATACGCGCCCACGGCCAGCCTCAAGCTCGTCGGCGATCGACACGGGCTCAACGTGCAGCAACGGCGCGCGGCCCAACGCATGAGCTGCGCGCCGCAGGCCGCCATCGAGCGCACCCTGCGGCAGGTCATCCGCGCCGACGCCCTGTGGATCGACGGCTATAACGTGCTCACGACCGTGCAGGTCGCCATCGATGGCGGCGAGCTGCTCGAGTGTGCCGACGGCACGGTGCGCGACATGGCCGGCATGCACGGCAACTGGCGCGGTGATCCCGACGCGGCGTTCGCGCGCATCGACGCGGCGCTGCGACGCCTCAAGGTCAAGTCGGCCCGCTGGCTGTTCGACGCGCCGGTCAGCGGCAGCGGCACCATGGCCGCCAAGGCCCGCGCGCTGGGCTGGGACGCCGAGGTGGTGCCCGATCCCGATCCGATGCTCATCGCGCATGACGGCGTCATCGCAACGGCCGACGCGGGCATCCTCGATCGCTGCGGCCCCTGGCTCGATCTGACGCAGGCCGCGTTGATCGGCGGCCGATGAGCCTCCATGATGCGGCGGTGACTGAGCCCATTCTCATCTTCGAGACCCTGCACGGCAGCCGCGCCTATGGCCTGGAGCGCGCCGGGTCCGACTGGGACTACAAGGGCGTCATCATCGGCCCGAAGGCCTGGTACTTCGGCATCAAGGGTGGCCCCGAGCAGATCGAACTGGGCCCCGATCATGTGCAGTACGAGGTGCGCAAGTTTTGCCGGCTGGCCGAGAAGGCGAACCCGACGCTGCTCGAGGTGCTGTTCACCGATCCGGCCGATCATACGGTGTGCACGCCCATCGGCACTCGGCTGCTCGACGCGCGGCGTCTGTTCCTGTCCAAGCGCGTGGGCAAGAGCTTCGGGGGATACGCGCTTGGACAGCTCAAGCGCATCAAGACCCATCGCCGCTGGCTGCTGTCGCCGCCGACGCATAAGCCGACCCGCGCCGAGTATGCGCTGCCCGAGCGCGCCATCGCCCCGCCCGATCAGATGGGCGCCTTCGACGCGATGGAGCGCCGCGGCAGCGTCGAAGCCCTCGACGTCAGCGAAAACTTCATGGTGCTGCTGATGCGCGAGCGCAAATATCGCCACGCCCGCAAGGAGTGGACGCTCTACCAGACGTGGCTCACGCAGCGAAACGCCAAGCGCGCCGCCCTCGAGGCGAAGTTCGGCTACGACACGAAGCACGCGCTGCATCTGGTGCGGCTCATGCGCATGGGCCAAGAGATCCTGGCGACGGGCGCCGTGAACGTGCGCCGGGCTGATCGCGAAGAGCTGCTGGCGATCCGCGATGGGGCATGGTCGTACGAGACGCTGCTGACGCGGTCCCAGGGCCTGTATGCGCAGATCGAGACGGCCGCGCAGACGTCGACCTTACCCGACGCGCCGGAGCCCGAGGCCCTCGAGGCGCTGTGCGTCGAGCTGATCGAGCGCGCCCTGCGGTTGGGATCGCGATGATCGTAGACCCCCCGATCATCGACCCGATTATCGACTTTGACCTCGCCCGGCGCTTCATCGCGGCGCACCCGCCCCCCGGCACGCTGCTGACGGTGGGCCTGACGGGCAGCCACCTGTACGGCTTCCCCAGCCCCGACAGCGACCTGGATCTCAAGGGCCTGCACCTCGCGCCGCTCGACGCGGTCATTGGGCTGCGCCCGCTGCAAGAGACCCACGATCGCCTGCAGATCTTCGAGGGCATCGAATGCGATCTGACGACCCACGAGGCGCGTAAGGCGATCGGCCTGTTGCTGCGCGGCAACGGCAACATGCTCGAGCGACTGCTGTCGCCCTACCAGCTGTACGCAGGGCCGCAAGCCGACGCGCTGGCCGACCTGGCGCGCGGCAGCATCAGCCGACAGTTCTTCAGTCATTACGCGGGCTTCTTCCGCGGAATGTGCCGCGAGTACGGCAAGCTGGCGACGCCGACGGCGAAGAAGATGCTGTACTGCTATCGCGTCGCGCTGACCGGCACCCACCTGCTCAACACCGGTGAGCTGGAGTGCGACGTGACGCGCCTGGCGCCGCTGTACGGCCACCCGCTGGTCAAACAGCTGGTCGAGTTGAAGCGATCCACCGCCGAGCTGGTGACGCTGACCCCTGAACAAGACGCCACCTATCGCAGCGCGTGGCCCGATCTGGACGCCGCGCTGCGCAAAGCGATGGACGCGTCGACCCTGCCCGACGCCCCACCCAACACCGACGCCTGGCACGACTGGCTCGTGACCACCCGAAAGGCCGCGCTTTGAGCACCGCCGTGACCGACTCCGCGACCGACGCCATCGTCGAACTCATCGACGTGTACAAGGACTACCCGCTCGGCCACACGACCGTGCGCGCGCTCAAGGGCATCGACCTGCGCATCACCCGCGGCGAATTTACCGCCATCGCGGGGCCGTCGGGCAGCGGCAAGTCGACCGCGCTCAACCTGATCGGCTGCGTCGACACCTGCACCCAAGGCGTCGTGCGCGTCGACGGCAACGACACGGCGGCGATGAAAGACAAGGCCCTCACCGCGCTGCGCCTGTCGACGCTGGGCTTCATCTTTCAGAGCTTCAACCTGATCGCGGTGCTCGACGTGTTTCAGAACGTGGAGTTTCCGCTGCTGCTGCAAAAGACGCTCAACAAGGCCGAGCGCAAGGCGCGCGTCGACGCCATCGTCGACAAGGTCGGGCTCACGGACCAGATGCGCCAGCGCCCCGCCGAGCTGTCGGGCGGACAGCGCCAGCGCGTGGCCATCGCCCGCGCCTTGGTGACCCAACCCGCGCTGGTGCTCGCCGACGAGCCCACCGCCAACCTCGACTCCGAGACCGGCACCCGGATCATCGATCTGATGCGCGACCTCAACCGCGAAGGCACCACCTTCGTCTTCTCGACCCACGACCCGCACATCATGGAGCGCGCCGGTCGGGTCGTTCAGCTGATCGACGGGCGCATCGCCTAGCGATCAGCCGGTCTGCCTTTGCGCCGAACACGATCATCTCGCGCATCGCCGCAAACTCGCAGGGTGCAAGGGCGCGCCGCAGCCCTCCGATTCGAGTCGAGCATGATGCGACCGGTCGGTCGCTGAGCCACCGGCGACGCGGCGCACCCGGCAAACACAACCGGCCCGAGCGAGCACCGCGGGCCGCGGGTTTGCGGTCGTCCTCTCTTGTGTCCGGCGCGCGTGCCGTCTACCGTCCGCGCAGCAACGCTTTACGCAGACCATGCAGGAGAATCAGCCCATGTCGAAAGCCACCGTGAAAGACCAGTTCAACGCCGCACGCACCCTGAAGACCGCATCCGGAGATCTGACCATCTACGCCCTCGACGCGCTCAAAGAGCAGGGCGTCGGCCACGTCGATCGCTTGCCCTACAGCATCAAGGTTCTCCTTGAAGCGGTGCTGCGCAACCAGGACGGCTTCGCGATCACCGCGGACCATGTGCGCGCCATCGCGAACTACAACGCCACCGACGTGGGCGAGATCGAGATCCCCTTCAAGCCCGGCCGCGTCGTGCTGCAGGACTTCACCGGCGTGCCCGCGGTCGTCGACCTGGCCGCCTGCCGCAGCGCGATGGATCGCCTCGGCGGCGACGTGAGCAAGGTCAACCCGCAGGTGCAATGCGACCTCGTCATCGATCACTCGGTGCAGGTCGACAGCTTCGGCAGCGCGAGCTCGCTCGAAAAGAACGCCGCCATGGAGTTCGAGCGCAACCAGGAGCGCTACGAGTTCCTCAAGTGGGGCCAGGGCAGCTTCGACAACTTCCGCGTGGTGCCGCCGGCCACCGGCATCGTGCACCAGGTCAACTTGGAGTACCTCGCCTCGGTCGTGCTGCAAAAGGACGGCGTCGCGTTCCCAGATAGTCTTGTGGGTACTGACAGCCACACCACCATGATCAACGGCCTGGGCGTCGTGGGTTGGGGCGTGGGCGGCATCGAGGCCGAGGCCGTCATGCTCGGCCAGCCCATCTACATGCTGCTGCCCGAGGTGGTCGGCTTCGAGCTCACCGGCGCGCTGTCGGAAGGCGCCACCGCCACCGACCTGGTGCTCACCGTGGTGCAGATGCTGCGCCAGCACGGCGTGGTCGGCAAGTTCGTGGAGTTCTACGGCACGGGCCTCGACGCCCTGTCGCTGCCCGACCGCGCGACCATCTCGAACATGGCCCCCGAGTACGGCGCGACGATGGGCTTCTTCCCCGTCGACGAGCGCACCCTGAGCTACCTGCACCTGACCAACCGCGACGAGGAACTGATCGAGACGGTCAAGACCTACACCCAGGCCCAGGGCCTGTGGCGCGACGACGATCTCGACATCCAGTACACGAGCACGCTCGGCCTCGACATCAGCACCGTGCAGCCCACGCTCTCGGGCCCCAAGCGCCCGCAAGACAAGATCTTGCTCAGCGACATGAAGACCCAATGGGCCTTCGATCGCGAGACGACGTACGGCCATGAGACCGTGCGCACCGCGCAGATCGAGCTCGACGGCCAGACCCACACCATCAGCGACGGCACCGTGGTGGTGGCGGCCATCACCAGCTGCACCAACACCAGCAACCCGACGGTGCTCATCGCCGCCGGCCTGGTCGCCCGCAAGGCCCGCGCCCTGGGCCTCAAGCGCGCCCCCTGGGTCAAGACCAGCTTGGCGCCCGGCAGCCGCGTGGTCACCGACTACCTCGACAAGGCCGAGCTGAGCGCCGACCTCGAGGCGCTCGAGTTTCACACCGTCGGCTACGGCTGCACGACTTGCATCGGCAACTCCGGCCCGCTCATCCCCGCCGTCGCCGAGGGCATCAGGTCGGCCGACATCGCCGCCGCCGCAGTGCTGTCGGGCAACCGCAACTTCGAGGGCCGCGTCAACCCGCTGGTGCAGCCCAGCTACCTGGCCAGCCCGCCGCTGGTCGTGGCCTACGCCATCGCCGGCACGGTCGACATCGACCTGAACAACGAGCCCATCGGCCAGGGCAGCGACGGCCAAGATGTGTACCTCAAGGACATCTGGCCCACCGACGCCGAGATCCAAACGATCGTCAAGCAGTGCGTGACGCGCGGCCAGTTCGCCGAGCAGTACGCCAAGGCCACCAAGGGCCCCGAAGCGTGGCAGAAGATCGTGGTCGGCGAGGGCGCCGTCTACGATTGGAGCGACAAGAGCACCTACATCCAGGAGCCGCCGTTCTTCGTCGGCATGAGCAAGCACGCCGAGCCGATCCAGCCGATCAACGGCGCGCGCTGCCTGGTGCGCGTGGGCAACTCGGTCACCACCGACCACATCAGCCCGGCCGGCGGCATCGCCGTCGACAGCCCGGCCGGCAAGTACCTCGCCGAGCGTGGTGTGTCGCGCAACATGTTCAACAGCTACGGCTCGCGTCGCGGCAACGACCAGGTGATGACCCGCGGCACCTTCGCCAACATTCGCCTGCGCAACGAGCTGGCGCCGGGCACTGAAGGCGGCTGGACGACCTACTTCGGCGAAGCCGGCCATGGCGTCGAGCCGGGCGCGGTCACCTCGATCTACGACGCCAGCTTGGCGTACAAGGCGACCAACACCCCGCTGGTCGTGATCACCGGCACCGACTACGGCATGGGCAGCTCGCGCGACTGGGCCGCCAAGGGCACCTACCTGCTGGGCGTGCGCGCGGTCATCGCCGTGAGCTACGAGCGCATCCACCGCAGCAACCTGGTGGGCATGGGCGTGCTGCCGCTGCAGTTCAAGGACGGCGACAGCCGCGAGAGCCTCGGCCTGACCGGCGAAGAGACCTTCAGCATCGAGATCGACGACAACCTCGAGGCGTTCCAGGACGTCCAGGTCACGTCGACGGGCACCGACGGCGCCACCCAGACCTTCACCGTCACCTGCCGGATCGACACCCCCGTCGAGGTCGATTACTATCGCAACGGCGGCATCTTGCACACGGTGCTGCGCAACATGGCGAACGCCGACGACTGATCCCGCGGGCAGACTCTGGGGGCTGGATGGGCTGGGCATATCGAGGGCAAATCGGGCTACTCAGCTTGGGTCTCGTCGCCTCTGCGCACGCGCAGCCCCCGCCCGGTTCTCCCCCGACCGGTCCGCCCCCGCCCGGTGCTCTCCCGCTCGGTGCTCTCCCGCTCGCAGCGCCCACCTCGCAACCCGATCACGATCGGCTCACGCCACTCGACGGGGTCGGCGTCGCCGCGCTCTCCCTTGGATTGATGGTCCTGGGGGGCATACTCGGCCTCGACGGTGTGCCCGATTGTCCGGGCACACCCAACCTCGACTACCGCGAATGCCCCGTTGAATATGCGCCGGCGATCGTGGGCGCCCTCGTTGGCTACCTGGTCGGGCCCGTGATCTACGACCTCATGAATGACCGCGCGGGCTCGCTGCTTTATGCGTACGCCGGCGTCGTGTTGGGCGCTCTGCCAGGGCTGCTCACCGACTCGCACGGGTGGGCGTTGCTGGGCAGCGCGGTCGGCATGGGCGTCGGCTATGCTTGGCGGCATCATGAAGTGACGCCGTTTCGACCCACGATCAATGTGCAATCCGAGGCGGGCGGCGGGCGGCGGTTCACGGCCGGTGTGGGCTTCAGCTTCTAGGATGATCTTGAGGCCGGCGCATGGGGCATACGCCCCTAAACCACCGCAGCGCTGCACCCCATCAAGCTCTATTCATTTTATGTCTGCCATGTGCGGCATTAGCGCACGCAACCAGCCTGAAATCCCTCATTCAAG
>JBNMOZ010000196.1:0-9427 GCA_051276005.1 Bradymonadia bacterium
ATCACAGACGATGAAGACGATGACGCTCCCGGCCGGGGCGTCCGCCGCGACTTTGAGGGCAGCCGTGCAGGCGCCGCCCGATGACAGCCCCACGAACAGGCCTTCTTCCCGCCCCATGCGGCGGGCCATTTCGGCCGACTCAGCCTCGTCAACGTAGATCATCGCGTGCAGCAAGCCTTCTTTGTGAATCGAGGGCTTGTACGCCTCGGGCCATTTGCGGATGCCCGGAATTCTCGACCCCTCCTTGGGATGCACGCCAATGACCTTCGCGCTCGGCTTGGCCTCGGCGAGGTAGCGCGCGCTGCCCATGGCGGTGCCGGTCGTGCCCATCGAGCTGACGAAGTGGGTCAACGCGCCGTCGGTCTGCTCGAGCAGCTCGGGCCCCGTCGTGCGGTAGTGCATCTCGGGGTTGGCCGGGTTGCTGAACTGATCGAGCTGGTAGTGCGTGCCTTTGGCGTCCAGATCGGCGGCCATGTCGCGCGCGCTGATCATGTCGTCGGCCAGGATCAACTCCGCGCCATACGCCTTCATGATGGCGCGTCGCTCGGGGGTCGCCGACGACGGCATGATCAGGCTGATCGGGATGCCCTTGATGGCGGCGATCATGGCCAGCGCGATGCCCGTGTTGCCGCTCGTCGCCTCGACCAGCCGCCGCCCGCCTTTGAGGTGCCCGCCCTGCTCAGCTGCGTTGATCATGCCCAACGCGGCGCGATCCTTGACCGAGCCGCCCAGGTTCGTGCCCTCGAGCTTGGCGTAGAGCGTCACGTCGTCGCGCGGCAACAGGCGAGTGATGCGCGCGAGCGGGGTGTTGCCGATGAGACCTTCAAAGCCGGCGAGAGGGGACGTCATGTAAGGCTCCATGCACTATGCTCTGCGAGAGGCGGGTTCCAAAAGAGACCGAGGTCTACGAGACGATGCCGGTGTAAGCATACGCGAGAGGATTCGACGATGACGACGGACATGGACGAGGCGCTGCTCGAGCAGGTCGTCTCGCGGCTGATCGACAGCTACGACCTGGACGCGACCTGCGAGCGCTTGCCCGCTCGCGACGTGGTGATCGCCGCTGTCGACGCGATCAAGCGGCTGCTGTTCCCGGGGTTCTATGCCGACGAAGCGCTGCCCTGTAGCAGCCGTCGGTTTCACGTGGGCACGTGGCTTTGCCAGCTGCATGGCCAGCTCACGGCGCTCATCTCGCGCGCGGAGTGCCACCATTCACCCGAAGCCTGCCGCGATGCGATCAGCGTCGGTGCCAACGCCACTGCGGGGCGCTTTCTCGCGATGCTGCCCAACATCCGCGAAGCGCTGCGCTTGGACGCACAGGCCGCCCTCGATGGCGATCCGGCTGCGCGATCCATCGAAGAGGTCATCCTGACCTACCCGGGCTTCGAAGCGATCATGGTCCACCGCGTCGCGCATTGGTTCTACCGCGAAGATGTGCCGTTTTTGCCCCGCGCCATGGGCGAGCATGCGCATACACGCACGGGCATCGACATTCACCCGGGCGCATCCATCGGTCAGCGCTTCTTTATCGATCACGGCACGGGCGTCGTCATCGGCGAGACCACCCGCATCGGCGACGACGTTCAGATTTATCAGGGCGTCACGCTGGGCGCGTTGTCGGTCAAGCGCAGCCTCGCCGGCGCCAAACGGCATCCAACCATCGAAGACGGCGTCGTCATCTATGCGGGCGCGACAGTTTTAGGCGGCGATACAGTCATTGGCGCGCAAGCCACCATCGGCGGCAACGTCTGGATCACGCGCTCGGTCGCGCCGGGTACGATCGTCATCGAGAGCCCGCCGTCACTGCAATATCGGGAACCAACGCGAAATCGCGTGACGGTTGCCGAGTAAAGCGGCTCTTGATTGGCCAGCGGCTGACTCATACGGTGACGAGTGCTGGATATATCGCGATCGTGTGAGACCAATGGGCGAATGCATGGATGATGAACAGGTTCTCGGCTGCATTGAGCGCCTCTACGCGCTCGGCGACGGCCCGGATTGGGGCGACGCGCTTGGTCTCGTGGTGTACGCGCTCGATGCGCGAGCCGGCATGTTGATCGAGCACGACACGGCGGCCCCCAAGGTGCGCGCGCGGCGTGGCGCCCCGTTCGACTGGGAGACGGAGCCGCTCCTGATTCGCGGCACCGGCCAGCACGAGCGCCGCATCGCGCTGCACACAACTCAACATGGCGGCGCGTGCTACGTCTGGCTGCTCGATGGCGCGCCGCGCATCGCCCGTCGACGACGAATCTCCGCCGTACGCGACAACCTCGAGCTCGCCATCGACTTCGCGACCCGCCGCTCAAACGTCGATCTGCGCTCTGGACGCTTGAGCGCGCCATCGCCGGCTCGCGTCGCGACGGTCGAAGCCCGCCTGGCCCAGGTTTCGGATCGCGCGACCGATTGCGTGTTGTTGGCCGCACGCGGCTACACCAACGGGCAAATCAGCGAACACCTGTGCATCGCCCCCGGGACCGTTGCGCGCAGCTTGCAAGAGGCGTATCGACTGTTGGACGTCAGCGGTCGCAACGACCTCGACGTTCCTGTGCTTTTGACCCAGCCCAAGCCCCGAGCAGCATGGTAGACCCGCCCAGCCTCCAGATAATCCTCTCGCGCATCGACCAGCTCTACCGGCCCAGCCTGCGGGGCCATTGGCGTCGTCGCGTCATCAACCGTTTGCAAGGGTGGACCGGCCGGCCAGACCTCACGCTGCATTGGACGCAGGCCGAGGAGACCGCCGACGCCGGGGTCGTGCGCCTGCCACTGCCCAATCGCAGCCGGCCGCCAAGGTTTCTCAGCTTCGATCGCCCCCTCGATGGGCATGCTCGCCAGATCGCCGAGCTGCTCGCGTCGCATGTCACGCGCGTCGCGATCCTGATGGAGGGCGACACGTCGGGGCCCGAAGTGCCCGCGCGCTGGAACGCGCTGCTGGCGCCGCGCCAACTCGAGGTCGCCCTGCTCGCCGCGAACGGCACGTCAAACGAGGACATCGGCGAGACGCTCGGGATCGCGCCGCGCACCGTCGCCCGCCAGCTTCAAGACGTTTTTCGGCGCCTGACGCTCTCAAATCGCGCTGGCCTCGCCGCCGAATGCGCTTTGGGCCGCCCGCCCACGCCGTTCATCCCATCTGACGGGCAATAGCCCGATCGCCCCCAAGCCGAACACCGCCCCGAGCACCACCCCGAACGGAATGTCGCCATGCGAAAACTGCTTATCCTGGTTGGCGTTGTCGCGGTCATCGCCGCCGTCATCTACTTGACGACCTATAGCCCGCGCGACGGCGTCGACGTGCCCGCCACTCTGCCCAGCGCTGCGCCCGTCAGCGAGGCCCCGACCGTCGCGGGCACACCGCCGCCCGCCCTCGTTGCTCCCAAGAGCGTCGCGTTGGTGACCGACCTGCCCCCGCCGCTCCCCGATGACGCCGGCGTCGCGCCCGATGCCGCCAAGCCGACCGGTCCGGTGGAATACAGCCTGGGCACCCACACCGTCTCGCTGCGCGACTCGAAGAACCGCATCAAGCTGGAGGTTGTGATCACCGTCGACAACCCCGTGACCTTCCGCGAGCTGCGCTCCAAGCGCCGCAAGCTGGTGCGCATGCTGTACTTCCTCAGCGCACATCGCACCGAGGACGGCATGATCGACAGCGCCGGAGAGGGCCGATTTCTGGCCGATCTGCGCGCGCGATTCGGCAACGTGATGCGCACGGGTGATCTGGTCAACGTGGAGTTCCGCTCGTACGAAGTGGTGGGGCCCGCGGTGCCCGTAGCCGTCCCCTCCAAGCCCGAATGATCGCCTGGTTGTGGCCCATCGCGCTGTCGGCGCCCGTGATCCTGTCGGCGCCCCTGGCGCTGCCGCCCTCGGCGAGCAAGAGCGTTCAAGTCGACGGCTTCTTTGATGAGTGGGCCGATCGACCGGTGTGGACGGTGCAGCCCGTGCGCGGACCGCGTTTGGACGGCCCTGGCGATCTCTCGGCGCGTATTCAGCTCGCGTGGACGCCGAAGCGGCTCTTCTTTGCGGCGCAGGTCGCCGACGACAAGTTCCAGTTCGGCGACGGCGTGCAGGGCGATCGGCTCAGCTTCACCTGGCCGGGGCACCGCCTTGAGATCGTGCTGCGCGACCTCGAAGGTCGTCCGCCCATCGCGCGCTTGAATGATCGCCCGATCAAAGCTGCGAAGCTGTTCGGCACGTATCGCAAAGACGGCTGGGCGGTGGAAGGCAGCGTGCCCCTCAAGGCTCTGCCCGGCCTTGTGGGGGCCCCCGTAAAGCTGGCTGCCGTCATCCACGACGCCGACATGAAGCGCGCCGAGCAGACGGTCCTGGCGAACGTGCCCGTCGACGCGAAGCTGCAGACCGACCAAACGACCGTCGAGTTCAGCGCCACCGCAGGCCTCGACGTGCGCTATCGAACCGAGCAGAGCGACGGCACGCCCCTCAGGCGCATATCGGGCAACCTGACAGGCTCGCGCGCCCTGAGCGAGACCGTGCTGATCAGTGACCGCGCCATCGCGGTGCTTGGACACGGGCTGTCTGGCGGCGTCGGCTATACGTTTGCGACGCATGGCTGGCGTGCCGGCGTGAAGATTGTCGAGGCCACTCTCATTCAGGCCGACGGGCGTGGGCCCAAGGAGCTCTGGGTCGTGCACACCGAGTGGGCCGTGCCCGAGCAGACCCAGATCGAGGTGACCGAGATTTGGGGCGTGCGCGACGGTCAGTTGCGAGCGATGTTCGGGCATAAGACCGGCGAGTGGATGCCCAAGCGCGACCGCTCAGCGCGCTCGAAGGTTGTCCGCAAGGGCAGCCGCATCTTCGTGCACCCCGCCGAGGTCGAGGGCTACAACGCGGGCAATTGGCGCGCGATCGATCCGCCCGACATGCCGTTCTATCCGCTCATCTTGCCGTGGCAGCAAAAAAAGCCCGTCGAATATCGTCTCAAAAAGGGCGAGTGGCAGCCGCGCTGACGCCGCCAGCACAGACGCCCTAACGCCGCTGCACGTCGAGCATGAATGCGCCAGGCGAGCGGGCATGATCGACCACCAAGAACCACGCGCCTGCAGCCAGATCGACGTCCAACGTCTCGGTCACGCCTGCTCCACCCGCGTTGACCCCGCCGGCGCAGGTCATGGCGTTGACGGCCAGACAATCCGACGTGATGTAGACCACCGGATCGGCCTCCGCGGTCGGGGTGACCGTGATGCGCAACCGCTCGGCCGCCGCCAGATCAAGCCGGTAGACCTCGTCGTCGCCGGTGCTCCGGGTGCCCACTGGACAAACATCGCTCGACACGTCGTTATTGCGCCCCTGAGTCGACCCGACCGACCGGCCCGGCACCGAGAGGGCGATGGCCGTCCCGCAGCGCTCACCCTCGGCCTGAGGCCGGACGGCCGCGACAAATTGGCCGCCTGCCAAGTCCTGCGCGGCATCGATGACCAGCAAGAAGTCACCAGCACGCGGGATCGCGATCGTGCGCACCTCGGGGCGCCCGGGGCCATTGAGGTTGCGGCCCGCGCTGGGGGTCAGGCAGTTGGTCATGTTCGCGCAGTCGGTGCCGATCCAGAACAGCGGGTCGAAGCCCGCGTCGAGGGGCGCGACGCCCACCAGATAGCTGCCCGCCGCTGGGAAGCTCACCGAGAAGACCTGATCGCGGCCCGGCGCCGGACCGGTGCAGGTGCTGCGCTCATAGTCGTTGGCCAAATCGATGGTGGAGCCAGATCGGGCGTCGCCCAACGCGAACGGCGGCGCGGTCTCGCAGCGATCGCCTCCACACGCTGCGCCCTCGTCGGTCGCGCCGTCGCAATCGTCATCGACGCCGTTGCAGGCCTCGGGACCGGGCTCAAAGCCTTCATCCTCGGTACCATCGCAGTCATCGTCGATTTGATTGCAGGTCTCCACCCGCACTTGGGGGGCGCTCGCGCCGGGATCCGAAGAGCAGCGCCCCGCGCCCGCGCCATCGCATTCGGCCACTCCGGCGCCGCATGCGCCAACACCGTCGCAGGCCGCGCCCACGTCAAAGCCCTCATCGATCCCACCGTCGCAGTCCTCATCGCGCCCGTCGCACACCTCGACCACGGCCTCATCTGCGCTGCCGCCAGTATCAGTGCTGCACGCCGCCATGCCCGCTCGGCATTCGAAGACGCCCGCCCCGCATGCGCCCACGCCATTGCAGGCCGCGCCAACGTCGAAGCCCTCGTCGATGGCGCCGTCACAGTCGTCGTCGGCCCCGCTGCATGTCTCGGCGACCGCGACATCGCCCGATCCGCCTTCGTCGGTGCTGCAGACGATGGTGCCGTCCGGCGCGCACTCTCGCAGACCCGCGCCACACGCACCGTCGCAGACGTCGCCAACGCCAAGCCCTTCGTCGACGCGACCGTCGCAGTCGTCATCCGCCGAGTTGCAGGCTTCGTCGCTTGAGGCGTCCATGGTGCCCCCCGGATCGGAGCTACAGCGCGTCAAGATCGTGTTGCGACACTCGGTCACCCCCCCGCCGCACGCGCCCACGCCATCGCACACTTCGGCGACCCCGAACCCATCATCGACGGTCCCGTTGCAGTCGTCATCGGCGCCGTTGCAGACCTCGTCGCGCGGCTCAACGCCGCCTTCGCAAGGCCCCCACTGGCCGGCCACGCAAGCCTCACGGCCCCGTCGACAAAGCCCGACATTGCGGCCACAGTCTCGCACCGTGCCCAACTCGCAGTCCGTGGGCGCCGCATCAACGACTGCATCGGTGCTCGCGTCGACGGCCGCATCAATACGCGCGTCAGACGCTGCGTCGGGCGCAGCATCGAAGGCGCCGTCCACCCTGGCGTCCACCGCCGCATCGAGCACGCGCATGTCGGGCAGCGCGAAAGCATCGATAATTCGCATGTCGATGGGTGACCCCTGGTCGGGGACCTCGCAGCGGTCATCGATGCACGACTGCCCGCGCGGACAGGCCGATCGGTTGCCGCATGGTGGCTGACCCCCGTCTTGCCCTGCGCACCCCACCAAGACGCCTGGCATCAGCCATCCCAACGCCATCAGCCAAGCCCCCCGCATGCGCACCTCCTCGAGTCGCGGCATGGTAACGCGAACGGACGCCCAAGAGACGCGGCCGATTTCGTTTGACGTACTCTCCGGTCTCAAATAACGTGCGCCGCCTGGCGAGTCCTATGCCGACATAGCTCAGTTGGTAGAGCAGCTCACTCGTAATGAGCAGGTCATCGGTTCAACTCCGATTGTCGGCTCCAACAACTCGCCTACCCACCGAAAACAAACGTATCATCGTCGTCATCGCGCGGCCGTGGTGCGTCATGAAGGATCCCATGCGCTCCACCCTTCGCCCTGACGGGCGCGCCGTTGATGCCCTGCGCGACATCGAGTTCGAGTTGAATGTGCAGCATCAGTCGGCGGGCAGCGTCCTGGTCCGCTGGGGCAACACCCACGTGCTGTGCTCGGCGAGCATCGACGACAAGGTGCCGACCTATCGACCAAACGGCGGGTGGGTTACAGCGGAGTACGCGATGCTGCCCGGCTCGGGAGATCGGCGCATCCGACGCGAGCGCAACAAGGTGGGCGGCCGCACGGCCGAAATTCAGCGCCTGATCGGGCGCAGCCTGCGCGCCGCGGTCGATCTATCGACCATGCCGCCGATTACGCTCTGGCTGGATTGCGACGTCATCAACGCCGACGGCGGCACCCGCTGCGCGTCGATCACCGGCGCCACCATCGCGGCGGCCATCGCCCTGCATAGCCGGGGCGCGTCGCTCACCCGCCTGGTCGCTGCGGCGAGCATCGGCGTCCGTGAAGGGCACGTGATCACCGACCTCAACTACGCCGAAGACTCCACCTGCGACGTCGACCTGAACTTCGTGGCGTCGCCCGACGGCATCATCGAAGTGCAGGGCACCGCCGAGGGCCAGCCGTTCTCGCACGATCATTTGCTGCGCATGGTCGCCTTCGGCGAGCAAGCGACCAAGACGCTCTTCGAGAAGCAACGCGCTGTCCTCGCCCAGGTCGGGATCACGCTGTGAGCGCGCTGCCGGCGCCCGCTCCCCTCTTGGTGCTGGCCACCGGCAACCCGCACAAGGTCGACGAGTACCGCGCGCTCTTTCCGATGCTCCCGATTCGGCCAATCTCCGACTTCCCCGGCTTCGAGGACGTCGTCGAAGACGCGCCCGACTTTGAAGGCAACGCGATCCTCAAGGCGGTCGCCGCCCATCGGCATACCGGACACATCGCTATCGCCGACGACAGCGGCCTCGCGGTCAACGCCCTCAACGGCGCCCCCGGCATCTACAGCGCGCGCTATGCCCCCGGCACCGACGCCGATCGTATGGCTGCGCTGCTGCGCAACATGCCGACCGGCGCTGATCGAGACGCATACTTCGTCTGTACGATCGCCATCGCAGGCCTGCCTGCGGGCCTCGACCTGCCCGCCGGCCTGATCGAACGCGACGGCTGCGTAGTGGGCCGAGGCGAGGTGCACGGTCAAATCGCTGACGCGCCCCGAGGCACCCAGGGCTTTGGATACGATCCAATCTTCATGCGCCCGGACGGCCGCACGCTCGGCGAATATGACGCCGCCGAAAAGCACGCGATCAGCCACCGCGGCGAGGCCGCGCGCGCCATTGCGCCCTTCGTCGCGCGGCTCGTCGCCGGCCGCCCCGATCTTTTTGAGAGCGCTCCGCGAAAGTAGTTGACGCTGCCAGACCTCGCGGCTAGCATTCGACGCCCTCGAACCGGTCCATCTAACGGGGTGTAGCGCAGCCTGGTAGCGCACCAGTTTTGGGAACTGGTGGTCGGAGGTTCGAATCCTCTCGCCCCGATTCTTCGGTACTGGTCAGTATCACGGCTTTATGCTGCGGTCTCAGTGCCACTGCGATGTCGGTTTTCCGGCGCTGCAGCGAGTTTGGCATCCGGTTCAGGTGCGGTCTTCTCAGCCCCGGCTGTACGAGACATGTTCTTTGAAAGTATCGGTCGAGGACGCATCGAGCGCTCGTAGCTCAGTTGGATAGAGCAGCGGCCTTCTAAGCCGCCGGTCGGTGGTTCGAGTCCACCCGGGCGCGCTTTTGTGTGGATATAGCTCAGTTGGTTAGAGCGCCGGCTTGTGATGCCGGATGTCGTGGGTTCAAGTCCCATTATCCACCCCATTTCTTCTCGGACGCCCCGTGCTGCTAAACGCATGGCCCCAAAAGGGCCGCGCGCTTGGCGACTGGGCGGCCGCTTGATGCAGCCCGCAACGTTGATTCAACGCCGGGCGTATGCGCTTGTAGCTCAGCTGGATAGAGCGTCGGACTTCGAATCCGCAGGTCGCAGGTTCGAATCCTGCCAGGCGCGTAGCTTCATCTGGCTCAGGTCATCTGGCTCAGGTCATCTGGCTCAGGTCATCTGGCTCAGGTCATCTGGCTCAGGTCATCTGGCTCAGGTCATCTGGCTCACGTCATATGGGACA
>JBNMOZ010000197.1:0-9414 GCA_051276005.1 Bradymonadia bacterium
GCTCACCGACAGGTCGAGGCTGGCATGGAGGGGCAGGACAGAGCTGACGGGCCGTCGCAGGCGCCACCAGACCAGCAGAACCGCCGAGCCGGTGGTCACGATGCCAGCGGCCATGCCGTACAGGGTCGCGGCCCGTGTCGCGACGGCGTCAAGCACCATGAAGTGGGCGAGTAGTGGACCCCAGATGACGGTCAGCGCCGCGCCGATGGCGCCAACGACACACAGAGTGAAGCGGCGTGGCGTCATGGGCCGAAGTGATCCCAGCCGGTCGTCGGCAGAAGGGCGCCGTCGAGGAACACGCCGGCCCCGGCGCGACAGGTGCCTACGCGGGTGCCGATCGGGGGGCGCTCGGCGGCGGTGAAGAGCAGCACATAGTCCTCGCCGCCGGTCAACGCGACGCTCAAGTCGGCCCGCCGCGCGCGGTAATGCTCGGAGAGGGGGATGCGGTCGCCGTCGAAGTGCAGCGCGACGTCGGCCGCGCGCGCCATGCGATGCGCGTCGATCGCGAGCCCGTCGGACACGTCCATCGCGCCGCCAACGCCGCCCCAATCAGCCAGCAGTGCGGCTTCGGACAGGTGGGGGCGCCAGCAGTGGCGCACTTGGCGCGCTTCGGCGTCGTCATCGAGGTAGCCCAGCGCGGCGTCGCCGAGTGAGCCGGTGACATAGATGCCATGCCCGGGCGCGGCGTCGGCGCGGTGCCAGGCGCGCGCGCCGGCCAGGGGGCCGCCCACGGTCACCGCGATGACGGCCGGACCGACACCGCGGCTCAAGTTGCCCCCGACGATCTGGGCGCCGTTGGCCGTCGCGACCTCGGCGAAGCCCTGGGTCAGGGCCGAGAGATCGGCGGCAGACCAGTCGAGCACCAGCGACCAGACCATCCAACCGGGCGCGCCGCCGCTCGCCGCCAGATCGCTGAGGTTGGCGACGGCGGCTTGGGCGCCGATCTGCGCAGGGGTGTCGCGCGCGCGGTCGAAATGCACGCCTTCAACGAGCGTGTCCGTGCTGATCAAGGCGGTGGGGTCGGCGACCTGGGCGCAGTCATCGCGCAGATCCGGGTGCTGGCCTGCGCGTGCGAGCGCCGCGGCGATGATCTTGAGGCGCTGGGCCTCGTTGCCCGCGCTCAGGACGTCGCCTGTAACGCCGGAATATCCACCGAGAAGGTGGTGCCGACGCCGAGCGCGCTCTCGACGCTGATGTACCCGCCATGCCCGTCAACGAAGGTCTTGACGATCGAGAGCCCCAAGCCGGTGCCGCCGTACTCGCGAGTCGACGTGCTGTCGGCCTGAAAGAACGGCTCGAAGATGCGCGCCTGTGCCTCGGGTGAGATGCCCACGCCCGTATCGCTGACCGCGAACCGAATGACCGGGACGCCGTCGCGGGCGGTGCGGATTGCTGAGACGCGAATCAGCCCGCCCGCGGGGGTGAACTTGACCGCGTTGCCCAGCAGGTTGATGAGCGTCTGCACCAGGCGCTCGCCGTGCACCGAGATCGTGGGCAGGCCGTCATTGACCGCGACCTCGATCAGCAGACCGCCTTTGGCCGCCTGTGGGCGCACCGCGCTGAGCGCCGACTCGACCGCGTCGCTGACGTTGACCAGCGACCATTTGACGCTGTCGCCGCGCTCGTCGCGCGAGAACGAGAGGATGCCTTCGATCAGGCGCAGCAGGCTCTCGGAGCGCTCGATGATCGTACCCAGGTAGTCCTGCTGCTCGGGGTTGATCGGACCCGCGAGGCCCTCCATGAGCATCTCGGAGTAGCCGATGACCGACGTCAGCGGCGTGCGCAGCTCGTGGCTGACGGTCGCGAGGAACTCGCTCTTGAGCCGGTCGACCTCTTCGAGGCGCGTGTTCGTCTCTTGCAACCGGGTGTTGGACTGCTTCAAACGCGCGTTGGCGATCTGCAAGTCGTCGAAGGCCTGCGTGATCGACTTGAGGTGGAACTCGCTGGTCAGCAGAGCCTTGTAGCCAGCGTGGCACACCAGGTCGATAGACGTCAGCAGCAGCGCCAGCGCGCCTTGCAGGCCGTCAGGCATGCTGTCTTCTGCCCCAGAGTTGACCGTCGGGCCGCAGACCAAGCGCCCCATGCGCGCACCTTCATACGTCAGGCCGACGACGACGTAGAGCGCGCCATCGGAAGGATCACAACGAATCAGCGGCGCGTCATCGAGCGGATCAGTCTGCAGCGCCCGCACGAAGTCCATGAAGGCCTGGCGGGGCATATCGGCCGGGGTTGTTTGGGCGCCCGCGGGCCTTGGTGGGCAATTGACGAGCTGGCCCGTGCGGTCGAAAACCCGCAGACCGATGCCATGATGGCCGACCCACGCTGCACACAGCTCTTCGAGCAGCGCGCGCTCGACGATATCGGAGAGGTTGTCGGGTCCGTCGAGCAACGTCATCAGCTCTGCTCACCGAGAATGCACTGCACGAAGCCTGCTTCGTCCACGCCGAGGAGTTCGGGCAGGGCATGCCGCGCCGAGGCGCGCTGCCACAACAACGCCAGCACGCGCGCTAGACTCTCTCGCACCCCGATGCCCGAGAGCGCCACTGCCGGCACGACGGGGTGGCTTTGCGCGATCATCGCCATGTCAGCCTCGGACCGCACGTCGGGCAGGTCGCGCTTGTTGAACTGCAGCACCAGCGGCACGCCGGGATCTAGTTGGCTGATCAGACCGCGGAAGGCCTCGTTATTCGCGGCGGTCTCGCGCAGCTGGCTGTCGGCCACGAAGATGACGCAGTCGGCGTCTTGCAACATGATCTTGCGTGTCGCGGCGTGCATGCGCTGACCGGGCACCGATAGAACGCGCAGCCTCAGCTGAAACCCATTGGGCAGGTGCGCGTTGACGGGCAGCAGATCGAGCAGGAGCGTGCGCTGATCGCGGCTCTCCAGGCTCATCAATCGACCGACGTTGCGCGCAGGCAACAGGGTCTGGAGGGCCTTGAGGTTGGTCGTCTTGCCCCCGAGCGCGGGACCAAAATAGATGACCCGCAGCGAGACGCGGCGAGCCTGTGCGTCGATGATCATCCGTTGCCCTGCCAATGCGTCTGGTGCTGAGAGAGCAGGTAGTAGCCGTAGGCGAAGCCCAGCATGATCAAGGCTGCGATGGTCAGCACGATCAGGCGTCGAGTGCGGTCGCCGTCTTCGGTCATCGCGCGATGCTGCAGGGGCACGCGGGCCAAAGCGAGCTCAACGACCTTGTGCTGGTAAGGCGCGACGCGCGCGTCCTCGGCGAGACATCGATACCGATCGGCCGCGAACTCGAGGGCGTCGTGCAGCGCGCACAGCTCAATGAACGCGGCGTGTCCGATCGCGTCGTCGAGGGTGCCTGCCAGCGTGTCCCAGCGTGCGCGGATGATGTCGGCCTGGGCGACGTTCGCCAGCAAGTCGGAGTCGAAGTATGCGCGCCCGGCGTCAAAATTGGCGAAGAGCAGGCCGCATCGATGGCATGCCGCGTCATCCACTTGAAGATTTTGGCACTTGGGGCAGACGATCTGACCCGCGTCGTTGGGCACGCGAACCTGAGGTGGCTCGGGGACGACTGGCGTGGTGGGCAGATCGACAGGCGTGGGCGATGCGGGCTCACTGAGCGCGGGTGCGAGCAATGCTGACTCAGACTCAACGGGGCGCGCCGCGACGGGTGCTAGCAAATTTTCATGGCCGCAGTCTGGGCATACGAAACCGAAGCCACCGGGCAGGGCGTCGAGGCCGTCGCGATCGGACGCAGTGTCGCAATTCTGGCAGAGTACCTGCACCCGGCGAGTGTCGCGCACAACAGTCGCCAGGGGAAGCGCCACGCGCCGATCGGGCACCCAACGCGGCATTTCATGACGACTATGCCGGCAAAATCCTGCGGATCTGGGCGCGGGGGCACTACGATGCCGCATGGCAACAGACTTCGATCTCGCTGAGCACGCTAACGTCCCCGTTGAAGTCGTACGCGCCTGGCTGAAGCGGCGAGGGTACGGCGGACGCCGCGGACAACGCATCAAGCCGGTGGTCGAGCGCGCGTTTCTCGACGCGCACCAAAGTGCGGGTCCGTCGATGCTCGATCACGTCGCGCCTGTGCGGTCGTCGGCACGCTCGCCTGAGCAATCGCGCCCAAAGCCGCTGCCCAAGGCGCCCCCGCAGCCCAGCCTCATCGCGCGGGATCAGACCCGCCGAATCTCCGACTTGCAGCGCGAGCTTGCCGACGCGCGGGCGGCGCTACAGGCGGCCCAATTGACCGTTGCGCGGACCGCTGCGCCTGCGGTGCGACCGGTTCTGACGCCCAAGGCCACCGCGCCGACGCCAGCGAGCGTGCGCACCGTATTGGCGCGGCAAGGTTTAGAGGGTCGTCACGCGATCGAGGCGCTGAACGTCGCGTTGGCCCAGCAGCCCGAGCGCATCCTCACGGCGCTGACGACCCTCGACGCGGCGGTCTTTGAGCGCGTTCAGCCGGTGTGCCCCACCGTGGCGTGTCGCACGGTCGCTGCGTTCGACGGCTGGCACGCGGTCGCGGTGGGCGCGCAGGGCTGCGCGGTGTGCAAGGGCAGCGACAATCGACGGTGGTTTCGGCTGATGGCGGCGCGCCTCAAGCGGGCGCGCAGCGAGCGGCTGCTCGTGGTGGGCGGTGGGCCCGGCAGCCACACCGAATTGCGGCGATTGCTCCGCGACGCGAGTCATCTTGACGTGCAGATCGTGGACGCATCCAAGTCTCTCGAC
Organism: Bradymonadia bacterium; assembly: GCA_051276005.1. Classification (GTDB taxonomy): domain Bacteria; phylum Myxococcota_A; class Bradymonadia; order UBA7976; family UBA1532; genus JBNMOZ01. The sequence continues at coordinate 4,699 of JBNMOZ010000197.1, forward strand.
GCCCGGCAGGCCAAGGCGCTGGTTCTGGGCGTCGATGTGGCCGTGTTCTGGACGAGCACAATCCTGCCGCACGCCGTCTCTGATCCGATCAAGGAGGCGGCCCGCAGCGCCCCCCGGTTGATCCGCGCGGCGACCCCGGCAGGGGGCAAGGGCATCGCGGCGCTGTGCAAGACGGTCATCACGGCGCTCGACGAACAGCACGCCACGCGGCGATGATCGGCGTTGCACGGCTGACACCTGCGCATGGGCGTGATACGGCTACTTAAGAGCATCCACATCGCCCCCCATCGCCGAAAGGCCTCAGCATGCTTCCGTTCACTCAGAGCGCCTATGTCTTCACCAAAACCGCGCTGACCGTCGATGAATTGGAGACCGCGCTGGCCGCGTTCGACATCATCGAAGCGCTTGAGCCGGCCGCGCACTGGGCGGGTGGCGGAGACGGCTGGGTCGTGCGGGGCGCGCGCCCCGAGATGCGGCTCACGGTCGACATCGTCAACACGGGCTACGTGGACGATCTGGTGGCCACTGACGACGCGATGCTGCAAGCGGTTTGGCAAGCGGGCGGCATGGGGCCCGACGTGCGCACGGGCAGCTTGGCGCGCGCTGGCAAGCAGGCCTGGGTCTGGCCCGTCGCCAGCGCCGCGGTGCGCGCGCACGACAGCTTCGTGCGCTTCCGCATCAGCTGGGTGGGCGACGAAAAGGCCGATCGCAACCCTCTCGAAGAGCTGACCTTCATGACGCTCGCCGTCGCGGCCGTGCTCGCCGTGCCCGACAAGCCCACCTGCTATTTCAACCCCAACGGCGAGTCGCTGCGGTCGATCGAGTTCGTGCACGCGGCGCTGGCTCATCACGGTGAGACTGGCGAAGTGCCGCTCGACGTGTGGTGCAACATCGGCCTGGATCGCAGCGGCGATGACGCCGTGCGTATGGCCACCGCCGGCATGAGCCAGTTGGATCTGCCCGATGTCGCCGTTGAGGTCACCGAGGGTCAGTATACGCTCGAGGCGCTCGACGGCTTCGTGCGCGACATCTCGGCCTATTTGGTCGTCGCGGGCGACGTGATCGGGGCCGACCATGTGGTCGATGGCCCAGACGGTGATTGGACGGCACGTCGCGAGACCAACCAGTTGGTCTTCGGCCCGACGCGACCCGCCGTCGACGACTGACTGCGTCGTTGACGACTGACCCCCGCAGAATGACCCCGCAGATTGGTCGTTACCTCGCGCGCTCGAGCTGAGCGTCTTCAAGACGCCTGGGCGGGGCGCTGACGGGCTCCTTGGACCCTATTTCTACAGCGAATTCCCGCGCTCCGACGGCGGTCTCGACAATCCGGGCAAGCCTTGAAAGAGTGCGGCCCGGAGGTCTGTATGCCCGCATCGAACCCACCTGCATTGACGCTCTTTTACGCGCCGCGCACCCGCGCCCGTACAGCCCTGTGGCTGCTCGAGGAGTTGGGCGAGCCCTATGCGCTGTCGAGCTTCGACCTGAGCAGCGGTCGCCACAAGCAGCCCGACTACCTCGCGCTCAACCCGATGGGCAAGGTGCCCGTGCTCGTGCACGCGGGGCAGGCGGTCGCCGAGCTGGGCGCCATCGCGATCTACCTCGCCGATCGGTTCCCGGCCGCCAAGCTGGCCCCCACCGTGACGGATCCAGCGCGCGCCGACTATCTGCGCTGGTGCTTCTTTGCGAGCGCGGTCATGGAGCCGTGCTTCGGCGAAGCCTTCTTTAAGTGGGACGTGCCCGCGCGCAGCGTGGCCTGGGGGTGCTTCGCCGACATGCTCAAGACGCTCGAGGACGCGGTGACGGATCGCGAGTGGTTGCTGGGCGATACGTTCAGCGCGGCTGACATCCTGGTCGGCGCGACCGCAGGCTTCGGCGTCCGGTTTGGCGTGATCGCCAAAGACGGCCCGATTTGCGCGTATGCCGAGCGTTGCCTGGCGCGCCCTGCGGCCCAGCGCGCCGACATGATAGAGGCCCGCGAGGGTGCTCACTTCCCACAGGAGCCTTAAGTCTATGCGAGTGGTCAGCTGGAACGTCAACTCCATCAACGCGCGGTACGACCGGTTCCTCAACTGGATGGAGCACAACCAACCCGACATTGTCTGCTTGCAAGAGCTCAAGACCGAGGGGGATGCGTTCCCCCACGATGAGCTGGCGCAGATGGGCTATTGGGCCGAGATTCACGGTCAGAAGTCGTACAACGGCGTCGCCATCATCGCCCGCGCGCCGTTCTCGGATGTGCAGCGCAACATGGACGATGGCGTGGCCGACGACCAGGCGCGGCTGATCTCGGGGCGCGTGCACGGGGTGCATACCATCTGTGTGTATGTGCCAAACGGGCACAACCTCCAAAGCGACAAGTGGCCCTACAAGCTCGAATGGTACGCGCGGCTCCGGCGCTGGCTCGCCAAACATTGCGACCCGCACGAACCCACTGTGCTGTGTGGTGACTTCAACATTGCCCCGCAAAGCATCGACATATACGACCCCTCGGCCTGGGCCGAAGGAGTGCTCTGCGATCCTCGGGGGCGCGCGGCGCTGCAGTCCATCGTCGATTGGGGCTTCGTCGACACTTGGCGAGCGCGCTTCCCTGGCGTGCAGAAGTTCACGTGGTGGGACTACCGCAACCTCGGATTTCAGAAGAATAATGGGCTGCGCATCGACATGGTCTATGCCACCCCGGCGCTCGCCGAGATGGCCTGTGACGCCGACATTGACATGGACGAGCGTCGCGGCGAGCGACCCTCGGATCACGCGCCGATCTGGACTGAGTTCGACTGGCCGTGCTGAGCGATCAGGGATTATTTATCTCGCCGTCGTGAACCGAAGCGTGTGTTACCAGTGTGCAGATAGGGTAAGTGCGACCACGCATCGTACACAGGCATAGGGAGGCCGAAATGCAGGCCGATACACATCCCAACAGCACTGAGCGCCTATCACGTTGCCGTGAGCCTCACGGTGGAGGGTCGCGACGGTCCAGTCGAGGCTCGACCGCTCGTTGATGTAGCCGAGAGATCAAATATGTATCAAAGCCTGTGTGAATGCTGGTCAGTATTCTTGAGAGTGATGCGTAACTGATGAGTGCATGCTAGCGTCTGTTCGACGACGAAAATCGCTGAGGAGGGCAGGATGCAGGTCGACGCTCATCCGAGCAGCGCAGCGCGTCTCGCGAAGCTGAGGAGCTACGGGCTCCTCGACACGCCGCGGGCAAGAGACTTTCACGAGATCACCGATCTGGTCAGCGTGCTCTGTAATGTGCCCATCGCGGCGATCACACTCATCGACGCGGAGCGGGGTTGGTTCCTCGCCGAGGTCGGCTTGGGGATGCGCTCGACGCCCGTAGGCGAGTCGATTTGTGCCCAGGCGATTCTCGACAACGACTACGTCGAGATCCCTGACCTGACGCTCGACGATCGGTTCCGCGACTTTCCGTACGTCGCCGAAAACCCGAAACTCCGGTTCTATGCGGGCGCCGTGCTGCGCAGTCGCGATGGCCTGCCGCTGGGCACGTTGTGCGCGCTCGACCGCAAGCCGCGCGAGTTTACGGCTGAGCAGCGACAGACTATCGAGATCCTGGCGCGTCGAGTGATGGCCGAATTTGAGCTGCGTCGGCAGACGCGCCGCATCTTGCATCTCTCAGACGACCTGCAAGTGACGCGTGAGGATCGCCGCTGTATCCTCGGCGTGATCTCCAACGACCTGCGCACGCCGCTGAACACGGTGAGCCTGTCAGCCGGCCTCATGGCGCGTGGTGGCGTGCAGCCCGCGCAGCGTTTGGCCTTCACAGATCGTGTGCGGCGCGCCGCGCAGCACATGCATCGTCTGGTCGATGATCTGCTCGACGTTTCGAGCATGCGTGAGGGCAAGCTGTCGGTGCAGTTCAAGGGGCTCAGCGTCGCCGAGCTTGTCGCGCAGGCCATCGACATCGTGCAGCCCGCTGCGCAGGCGCAGGGGGTCTCACTGAGCGTGACGATCGTACCCACCATCGGGCATGCGATCTGGGATGGGGATCGCATTATCCAGGCCATCGAGAACCTCTTGACGAACGCGCTCAAATTCACGCCCAGGGGGCGATGGGTGGCCGTTCGTGTTGATGCAGTCGAGCGCGATATCGTTTTGAACATCATAGATGCCGGCGACGGCATCCCGGCTGATCGACTGGCGCGCATCTTCGAGCCCTTCGTTCACGGGCAGGACGGAGATCGCCGCGGTGATGGCATGGGCATGGCTTTGGTGCGGGGCATCGTCGAGATCCACGGCGGCACCGTGAGCATGCGCAGCACGCTGGGGCAGGGGACCGACGTGCGCCTTTGTCTGCCCCGCGACGCGGTCAACACCGAGGAACCGCATGCGAGCGCCTGACCATCCGCAGAATGCAGCGCGTCTGGCGGCTCTCGCAGCGTACGGCATCCTCGACACGCAAGCTTCGGTCAATTTCGACGAGATCACGGCGCTTGTCAGCCGCATTTGCGACACGCCGATCGCGCTGATCAGCCTCGTCGATCGCGACCGCCAATGGTTCTTGTCCGAAAAGGGCCTGGGCATGCGCCGCACGTCCATGGAGTCGTCAGTGTGCGCCCACGCGATCCTGCAGGACGAGTTCTTCGAGATCGACGACCTGACCGCCGATGCGCGCTTCGCAGACAACCCGATGGTCTTGGGCCATCCCCATATCCGCTTCTATGCGGGGGCAGTGCTGCGCGATCCGGGGGGCTT
>JBNMOZ010000198.1:0-9390 GCA_051276005.1 Bradymonadia bacterium
TTCGAAGATCTCGACGTTGCCCAGGCGATCGCGCACCACCTCGACGCGGTTGTCGGGATCGTGATCCATCTCGAGGCGGGCGCCGTCGCCGTATTCGATGGCGACCAGGCGGCCGTCCTCGTCGTAGATCTGGCGCGCGGGGGTGTTGCCGCTGGGGTCGGTGATGTTCTGCAGGTTGTGGGTGGCGTCGTAGGTGTAGCGGGTGACGTTGCCGAGCTGGTCGGTCGCGGCCACCAGATCGCCGCGGCCGTCGTACTCGTACGTGCGGCGCTGACCGTTGGGCGCGACGATCGACGTGATGCGCCCCTGCCCGTCGCGGATGAAGTCGACCGACTTGCCGGCCGAGTGAATCAGGCCGTTGCTCTGAATTGACACCTGGTTGGCGTTCTTGTCTTCGAGGCGGAAGATACCGTCCTCGTCCTTGCCGAAGTCGAAGACGCGCTTGTCGGGCGTGGTCAGGCGCACGCGATCAATCGTGAAGTCATCTGCGAGATCGTCGGTGTACAGCCGCTGGTCGCCGTTGAGGTACAAGAAGCGGTTGTTGCCGATGATCTGCAACGTCGCGGCGCCGGGGATGGAGCCGAACACAAACTCATAGTCGGCGAAGCCAAAGCAGCCGCCCTGGATCGCGCCGGCGTTGAAGGCCTGCAGCCGGAACGCGTAGCGCTCCTTGTCGGCCACGCGCAGCTCGGTGGTGTGAATGCCGTCCTCGACCGCGCCGCCTTCACACGGGAAGTTAAAGAACCCGCCGCCGTTCACGAACTCCCAGCCCTCGGCCTGGTCGCGGTTGTGTTCGAACTTGCCTTGCTTGACCTTGAGCGACCAGCCGACGCCGAAGTCGCCGCGGCTCTTGACCCGTGAGTCATAGGTGCGCTCGACGGTCAGCGGCATGCCCGCGACCGGCACGCTCATGTCGGTGTAGGTGATGGTGAACAGGCCCACCTTGGCGGCGCCTTCGATGATGACCACCACCTCGTCGACGCCGCGCAGTCCGTTGACGTCTTCAGCGATCACCTGGGCGCGGTAGAGGCCGTTGACCAGCTGGGTCGCGTCGATGCTGCCCAAGATGTTGTCGACCGGGATGGCCCGCGCGCGCACCACCTCGATCCAGTCTTCGGTGTCGACGGGCGCGACGCGGATCACGTACTCGAAGAAGTTGTCGTCGACGATGGTCGCCTCGACCTCGCCCTTCTCGGGGATCAACTGGTTGGCCGTCGGGCGCACGATGTTGACCACCGGCGCCACGTCGTCGCCATTATCGCGGACGCGAACCTGAGCCGTCTCGGTGACGGCGTTGCCTTCGGTGTCGGTCACGGTGACCTCGACCAGATACACCCCCGGATCATCGGTCTGGAACACCGCCGCGTTGTTGTTCACCTGCAGGGGCACGCCGCCGACCGTGATGACGATATCGTCGATGCCCGAGTCGTCCTCAGCCTGCACCGCGATGGTCACCGGCTGGCCCGGGTTGGCCACCTGCACGTCGAGGAAGATGTTGACGACTGGGGGATCGACGTCGGGGCAGACGCCCGCTTCGTCGATGGGCCCGTCGCAGTCGTCGTCGATCTGGTTGCACTCTTCAACGCCGGGCGCGATGACCGCGGCGTCGCAGACGATCTGCGCGTCGACGCAGGCCTCAACGCCCTCAGACTCACACGCGCCCTGGCCGATGCCGCAGGGATCGCCCGTGCCCGCCGCCTCTTCGTCGATACGCCCGTCGCAGTCATCGTCGAGGCCGTTGCACCGTTCGAGCGCCGCGCCCTCGAACGGGTCGCATTCGGGCGCCGGATCGTCGGGGCAGTTCGCGAGGAAGCGCTGGCACTGGCCCTGGCCGCATTGCACGCCGGCGAAGCCCTCGTCGAGGGTGCCGTCGCAGTCGTTGTCGAGGTGATCGCAGATCTCATTGCCGGGCGCGCCGGCGGCCGCAGAGCACGCCACGTCGTCGCCTTCAGCGGTGCATTGCTGCACGCCGTCGCGGGCGCAGACGCCCAGGCCCGCGGTGCACGGGGCGCCCACGTTGAAGCCATTGGTCGCGCTGCCATCGCAGTCGCGATCGAGGTTGTCGCAGCGCTCGTTGGCTTCGGGGGGGCCAGGTTGGGCGTTACAGCCGGTGCCGCTGCCGTCGACAAAGCACTGGGTCGTGCCCTGCCGCGCGCAGATGCCCAGGCCCGACGTACACGCGTCGCCCAAGCCGTCGAAGCCCTCGTCGGTGCTGCGATCGCAGTCGTTGTCGGCGCCGTCGCACACCTCGGCGGCGGGGGCGCAGACGCCCACGGTGAAGGGGCTCACCAGGATCAGACCCCGGCCGTTGACGTCGACAGCGAAGATGCGCAGCTCGTAGTCACCTTCGGCGATGTTCGCCACGTCGATGACGCCCAGCGGGCCGTTGTTCACCGGGCCGTCGCCCTGGGCGATCGCGTTCGCTTCGGGGTTGCCGACCGGGCCGTAGCTGCTGGCCCAGGACACGAGGTTGGGATCTTGGACCGTGCCGCGAATGGTCGTCGCGAAGCTCAGCTGCGCGCCGGGCGCCGGGCTCGTCAGCACGATCGTGGGCGGGTCTACATCATTGGGATCGAGCACCCGCACCTGCGCCGAGTCGACGTCCTGGTTGCCCGCGGCGTCGCGCACGATGCCTTCGACGGTCACCAAGCCCGGGTTGGGGAAGTCGTAGATCGCCTGGCAGTTGGCGTCGAGCGGCAGCGGCACGCCATCGATGGTGGCGAGGCATTCGACCACGCCCACGTTGTCTTGGCCCTGCACGACGATCTGCACCTGGGTGCCGGCGTTGACGATCTCGCCGCCCACGAACAGGTCGGCGATGGGCGGGGTGACGTCGGCTGCGCACTCGTCGTTGCACACGTCGGGGCGGCCGTCGTTGTCGCAGTCGGCGAGGCCGGCGTTGATGTCGCAGCTGTCGGGCGTGCCGTTGCCGTTGCAGTCGGCCACGCGCCCCGCGCCGATGTCGCAGGCGTCGCTGACGCCATTGAGGTCGCAGTCGTCGGGGCCCTCGTCGATGCGGCCGTCGCAGTTGTTGTCGACGCCGTCACACACCTCGTCGCCGGTGGGCGTGCAGATGTCGACGCGGAACGGATGCAGCAGCACCTGCTCGCGGAAGTTGATGTCTTCGGCCTGCAACTGCAGCTCGTAGGCGCCGTTGGGCAGCCCTTCGACGTCGAGCAGGCCGAGCACGTCGGCGTCCACTTCAACAGCACCTTCGGCCAACAGCACGTCCTCGGCCTGGCCGGCGAGCCCATAGGTCAGTCGCCAGCTGACGAGGTTTGAATCTGCGATCGAGCCGATCACGTCGATCTGCGCGGCGGCGTTGACCAGCGCGTTCTCGGCGGGCTGCGCGATGCTGAGCACCGGGATGTCGAGGTCGTTGGGATCAAAGACCCGCACCACCACCTCTTCGCGCACTTCGTTGCCCGCCGCGTCGCGGACCACGCCGCGCAGCGTGTAGAAGCCGGTCACCGGGAACACATGGTCGACGCGGCAGAACTGGTTGACCACCACCGGCGCGTCGTTGATGAAGAGCGCACACGAGGCCACGCCCACGTTGTCGTCGGCGAGCACCGTGATGCGCGTCGGCACGCCGGGATCGACGGCCAAATCGACGTCGTTGACCACCACGTCGATGGTCGGCGGGATGACGTCGATCGGGCACTCGTCGTTGCAGCGATCCATGACGCCGTCGTCGTCGCAGTCGCGCGCGCCACCCGCGATGTCGCAGCGATCCGGCACCCCGTTGGCGTCGCAGTCGTCGCGGCGGCCGCTGGCGATGTCGCAGACGTCGGGCGCCGTGTTGCCGTCGCAGTCGAGCAGGCGCCCGTCGGCCAGCTCGCACTGGTCGTTGACGTTGTTGTCGTTGCAGTCGAAGCCGCCCTCGTCGATCGCGTCGTCGCAGTCATTGTCGAAGCCGTCACACACCTCGGCCTGGGGCACGCAGTTGACGATGTTCATCGAGCGGGTCGTGGTGCGGCGGCGGCCGTTGACGTCGACCGCGCTCAGCCGCATGAAGATCACCCCGACCGGCATCGCGTGGGCGGGCAAGATGCCCAGCTCGCCCGCGTCGAGGTTGGTGTCGCCGCGGGCGATGAAGTTGGCAGACGTGTCGCCTTCGGGCCCCCACGTGAACTCCCACTCCACCAGGTTCGCGTCCTGCACGGTGCCGGTGACCATCGTGGGCGTGTTCAGGTCGCTGTTGCGGCGCGGGGCCACGAACGCGACCGTCGGCGAGTCCATGTCGTTGGGATCGAAGACGCGCACGATCGCGGTGTCGCTGCCAACATTGCCGGCCGCGTCGCGGGCCGTGCCCACCAGGCGCTGTACGCCCGAGTCGTTGAAGGTGTAGCGCACCTCGCAGTTGTCATCGAGGGCGACAGGCACGCCGTTGATGGTCAGGCTGCACTCGACCACGCCCACGTCGTCCACCGCGTCGACGGTGATGCGAATGAGCGTGCCGGGGTTGCCGCCGAACTGAGATGTCCGCAAGTCGACCACCGGCGGGCCGTTGTCGACGATGCAGGTGTCTTCGTCGACCACGTCATCACAGTCATCGTCGAGCCCGTTGCACTCTTCATCGACGCCCACGGGCGCCGGCGCGTCACACAGCACGCCGCCTTCGGGATCGCAGACCAGCACGCCATCGGAGACGCACACGGCCGCGCCGGTTTGGCAGGGCTCGCCCAGGCCGAAGCCTTCGTCGCCGCTGCCATCGCAGTCATCGTCGATGCCGTTGCAGATCTCGGGGGTGCCCATGCCGGCCACCGCGTCGCAGGCCATCGCGCCATCCGCGCAGACCATCAGGCCGTCCTGGGCGCAGGCGCCCTCGCCTTGAGTGCAAGCCGCGCCGCCCAGGCCTTCATCCACGGTGCCGTCGCAGTCGTCATCGATGGTGTTGCAGACCTCGTCGCCCGCCTGACCCGCCACCGCGGAGCACTCGACCGCGCCGCCCTGGCAGGCGCGCACGCCCTCTGCGGCGCAGGCGCCCACGCCATCAGCGCAGTCATCGCCGACACCCGGCGCGTCGTCCGTCAGGCCGTTGCAGTCTTCATCACCACCGCCACAGACCTCGGCCGCGGGTACGGTTTGGCCGTCGCAGGCCCCCCACCCCGAGCCGTCAGGCGCGCAGGTTTGCAGGCCACCGCGGCAATCGCCCACGCCCTCGGTTTCGGCCGGTCCGGCGTAGCAAGGGCGGGAGTCGTTGGGGACGCAGTCACAGCCGCCCGCGCGATCGTCGGGCACGCCGTTGCAGTCGTTGTCGATCGCGTCACAGATCTCGGCGGCGGGGCCCACCTCGCCTTCGCAGGCGCCTGGGAAGCCACCCACGCAGGTCGCCGAGCCACCGCGGCACAGGCCCACGTCGAGCGTGCCGTCCGGCCCTGAGTAGCAAGGCAGAACGATGGGTTGCCCGTCAGGCCCTTCATCGGTGGCGCCGTCGCAGTCATCGTCGACGCCGTTGCAGACCTCTTCGCCCGCAGCACCCGCGACCGCGTCGCACGCGGCGCCGTCGGCGGTGCAGACCACCACGCCCTCAGCGCGGCAGACGCCGGCACCCGCGAAGCAGACCTCGGCCAGGTTGGGCCAGTCCTCATCGGTGTCGCCGTCGCAGTCATCATCGGCGCTGTTGCACGCCTCGACGCCGGGCGCGCCCGCCTGCACGTCGCATTCGACAGCGGCGCCATCCGCGGTGCAGCGCGTACGACCGGCTGCCGCGCAGACGCCCTCGCCGACCATGCACGGCGCCGCGAGCTCGAAGCCCTCGTCGCTGGATCCATCGCAGTCGTTGTCGACGTCGTCGCAGATCTCGGGGCTGATGGCGTCGTCGAGGCCCGTGCACACCTGAACGCCCACTTCGCAGGCCCAACGACCCGTCCCGGCGCATGCGCCCTGCCCGCCCGGACACACCTGACCCGCGTCGGGGAAGGTCTCGTCGGTGGTGCCATCGCAGTCATTGTCGCGGCCGTCGCAGATCTCGTCGCCGGGCATGCAGCCGCACACGTCGATGTCTTCAACCTCGCCGTCGCAGTCCTCGTCGAGGTCGTTGCCGCACACCTCGGGCACGCAGGCGATGCACGCCCGAGTGTCTAGATCGCAGCGCTCGTTGTCGGCGCAGCCACCCACCCGGCAGCCGACGGCGCATTGCCCGCCGTCGCCGCAGTAGCTGTCCGCCACGCAGCTGTCGTCGCTGTTGCAGGGCCCTTCAAGGCAGCTGCCTTCGACGCCGCAATGCCCGTTGCCGCATTCGCCGGCGAGGCAGCGCGGCACGCAGGCACCGTCGGCGCCGCAGACGGCATCGGGTCCACAAGACTCCGGGGTGCAGCCGCCCATGTCAGCCGCGGGCGGGGCCATGTCAGCCGCGGGCGGGGTCATGTCGGGCGGGATCGCCATGTCTGGGATGGCCATGTCGGGATCGGGCGCCATGTCGATGGCCGCGTCGGGCAGGATCGCCATGTCTGGGCGGGCCATGTCGGGCTTCGCCATGTCGGGCAGGACCATATCAGGCAAGGTGCCCCGATCGGCGCGGCCGCTCGTGGCGTCCACCGCGCCGTCAGCCGAGATGCCGTTCGACGCGCCGTCATCACACGCGATGGCGAAGACCAGCGCCGCCAACATGACCCAAATCCGCATACGTTCCCCAGGGGGCTGAAAACACAATGGCTGGAAGTATATGCGTTTATTGGAGCGGGTGCAGGGGGTTGTCGATAGGGCGTTGCAACAGAGGTTGCGGGCTCACGGGCAGTGAGGCACTTCGGCACCCGAACGGGGCCTGACCGGCCACCGAATTCGGACGTGCTGTACCGACCGTATGGGATCCATCACGTCGGCCTCGAGCACACATCGACGCCCAGACTTCGCGCTGATCGAGAACGTGTATCGGCCGTCCCAGGCGATGTAGTCCTCTTCATTTCGGGGGCGGCGCATCATCTCACCCGCGCCATACCGCTGCAGCAAATGGGCGAAGCGGATCGAACCCGAGTCGAAGACCCGATGCACCTCGATAAGCGGCCCCTGCTGACAGGCCGACTCGATCGCTTCGAGCGCACGCTGCGCCGGCAGCGGCAGCGTGGCGCCCTCAACCGGGCCGCCCCGCAACGCCGGCGCCCGCCACAATTCGAGCATGGTCAGATGGCCCTTGATGAAGCGCGCCTCTGCCTGACAGCGACGACCGGTGGCCGTGAACGGCGGCGGATGCATATAGATCCGGCGATGACCCGTGCCCTCGCCCAGTCCGTAGGTAGCGTCGACCTGCTCGGGCCTAATCTGTCGGCCTCTAAAGCGTGCGAGTACGCCGAAAGGACGCCGCTCGAAGCGCACGCCAGGCATCGGCGACCACGGGAGCCGCTCACCGATCAGATCAGCCGAGTCCAACTCCCCCGACCAGACCTCTTCGCAGGCGACCACCAGCAGGTCCAAGTCGACCGACGTTGGGCAGCGCGCGTCAACGGTCGGACGCACGCCGCGCCCCAGCGTCATCGCGAAGCGAATCGTGCGGGCCGCGCCAGATGGCAGGGCCGAGATCGCGCAACGGCCGCCCGGCGCGTCGATCGCGAGGGGGTAGCGCAACCAGCCGTCTATCAACATCGGTGCGCCCAATGTGTCGGCGAGGACGTCCGTGTCGATGCCCCCTCGAATGACGTCGATGGCCAGCGAGGCGGGTGTCCAGCCGACGCGAGCGCGGTCGCTCTGAAGTGCGGGGGCGGCGGGCTTGAAGTCGGGGGCGTGCAGTTGGGTGCAGCGATCGACCAGCGCCGCGATGCGGTGTTGTGCGGTGCATCGAGCGCGCTGCAGCAGAGCGTCGACGGGCGTCGTGAGCAGGACGATCAGCAGGAGGATCATGATGCGCTCCTGATCATGTCGACCACCCTATCGCCCAAATCGTGTGCGTCCTCTTCGTCAAGCAGCGCGCGGTAGCCCTCATCAGCCTTCACGTACGCTGCCTTCGCGGCGCGCATCCGGGCGTTGAAGTCATCGCGCACCCCCTTCGCGATCGGAGAGCCCATTTCGACACGCTCAAGCAGGTTTGCCTTCTCTTGCCGCAAGTCGTTGACGCGCCGCTTCGCGATCTTTCGGTCGAACTGGGTGTCTCGATAGAGTTTAGCCCCCACGCCGAAGTACAGCGCGAACCATTTGTGTCCTTCGCTGCCGCGGGGCGCTCGCTGGCGCGCCAACTCGATGATCTGCACGGGCGGCGGTGTCTCTCCGACGGACGTAATCCAGCGGACCAACTGCGCGGCCGTGCGCGTCGAACGCAGCGCCGCCGCCACCCGCAGCGCGTCGAAGAACTGCTCGGCGTGCCGGGCCTCATGATAGACGGTGCCCAAGAGCCGCAGGCGCAGGTCGGGCTGGTGAAATCTCGTCGAGTTGATGAGCAGCGTCCAGGTGCGACGCCTGAAGACGCCATGGGTCTGAAGCGGCGTGAAGACCACCTGCGGCGGCGGCACGCCAGCCTTACGGAGCGCCGCGTGAATCTCCGCGGTCGCCCGCTGCTCGTCTTCAACACGCCGCGCTTGATCGGGCACCTTCATGCCCGCGACACCGCCGACGTAGCCGGCCTTGATATCGGGGTCGAGCAGCTCAGCCGACTGGCCCCGCGCTGCTGCGCCCGTCGGATCGAGACCGGGCGCGAGTGGCGTGCGTGCCGCGGCCCCCGAGTCGGTTGACGTCTTGCCTTTGCCTTGCAGCCACTCCATCGCGGACCTCCCGAACCGGCGGTTGGAGCCGGCCCTCGCCTTCCCCATCGGTCGGTTGGGCGGTGTGTCGCAGAGAAAGTGAAAATAGTTGGTTGGGACGGTCGATCGGGCGTGAGTTGCGCGCAACTCGAGATCGCTCAGTCGCTCTCGATAGACACCTGGCGAAGGCGCCTTAAAGTCGTTGACTCGAATTGCCACTCCGCCGCGCGCAATGAAGCGAAGAGTGGCCCCGATCCCAGCCCGCGGCTGCGTCGACGCGCTGCGGCGAGGGGCGGTGATGCGGGGCAGCTATGTGACCGCTGACGGGCGACGAGACGCGATGCGAGGCGGGGCGTTACGGCTGCCGATGAACCGAACGCTGGCGCTGGTCGCGCTGCCAAGTTTGCCGAAGAGCGTATACGCGCCGCAGACTTGGTATCGCCAAATCGAGACCGAGATCATCGCCGAGACGCGGGCGCGCATGACGGCAGAGGGCAGGCGCCCGAGCACACGGCGCAGGGTGCAGAACCGCTCGCCGAACAGCCGGCCGGAGAGCTTCGAGCCCAGCCCAGCGCCGCCCTGCCACGGCAGCTGCCGGCGCCTGATCCAGGCGCTTCGGGTGGCCCGTGCGGAGTTCGCGGCGCATTGGCGAGAGGCGTTGGTTGACCTGCGGCGCGGCGTGCGGATCTGCTTCCCCGAGGGCGGGTGGTGGCCGTAC
>JBNMOZ010000199.1:0-9350 GCA_051276005.1 Bradymonadia bacterium
GTCTGGGTGAACGGATAGAGGTTGCAGACCACGATGTCGATCGGCCCCAGGCCATGCGCCTTGAGCTCGGCCAGATGCTCTGGGGTTCGACGCGCGAGGATCCCGCCATGCACCGCGGGATGCAGCGTCTTGACGCGCCCACCGAGCAGATGCGGAAAGCCGGTCAAATCGGCGACCGTCGTCACCGGTAGGTCGGCGTCGCTCAACGCCCTCGCGGTGCCACCCGAGGCCACCAACTCGACGCCGTGCGCGCGCAGCGCCGTCCCCAATTCGACCAGGCCCGTCTTGTCCCAGACGCTTAGCAAAGCTCTCATCAGTCACTCTCCGGCAGCGCCCACTGGGCGATTGTGTTGACGAGCAGCACGTGCTCGGTGTGATGCACTCGGGCCAAGAGACCCTCAAAGGTGTCGTGAGCGCCGATGGGTACGACCGCCGTCGCGAGCACGGGCCCCGCGTCGATCTCGGGCACGACGGTGTGCACCATCACCCCGGTGTGCCGAATCTTGCCGGCCTGCCAGGCAGCCCACGCGTCGGCGACCGCCTGCTTGCCCGGAAACTGCCCCGGCAGCGCGGGGTGCAGGTTGATCACCCGCCCCAAGAAGCGGTCGAGGAAGACCGCGTCGAGGATGTGCATCCAGCCGGCGAGCACGATCAGATCCGGGCGCTGCGCGGCGATATGATCGGCGAGGTGCGCGTCGTACTGATGTCGATCATCCGACGCCCGCCGAAAGGGCCGATAGCTGGTGGCGATCCCGGCCGCCTCGGCGCGCGTCAGCCCGTACGCGGCCTTGCGGTTCGATACGACATGCACGATCTCGCCGTCGATCGTGTCGTCTTCACAGGCGTCGATGAGCGCCTGCAAGTTGGTCCCGCTGCCCGAAATGAGGACGACGATGCGCATCACACAAAGACCACGGGCGCGGCGTCTCGCGGGATGATGCGCCCAATGCGCCAGGCCTCGGGCAGCCGGGCGAGCGCCTTCGCCACCTGCGCCTCGGGCAGCACGATGAGCAAGCCAACCCCCAGGTTGAAGGTGCGTCGCATCTCGGTGTCGCTCACGTTGCCCGCGGCCTGCAGCTGCGCGAACAGAGCCGGCAGCGTGTACGTCGACAGGTCGAGGGCGAAGGTCAGGTCATCGCCCAAGATGCGGGGCGGGTTGTCGATCAATCCGCCCCCGGTGATGTGCACGAGCCCGCGCACGTCGACGTCGCCAGCCCACAGCGCCTCGACCTCGCGCAGGTAGCACCGATGGGGCGCGAGCAGCGCGTCGGCCATGTCGGCCAAGTCGAGCCCGGCGTGCTCGATGATGCGCCGCGCCAAGGAGTAGCCATTGGTGTGCAAGCCCGAGCTGGGCAAAGCGAGCACCGCGTCACCCGCCGCGACGCGCGTGCCGTCGATCAGCACTGAGCGATCGACCACGCCCACCAAGGTGCCAACCAGATCGACCTCGCCGTCGTGATACACACCCGGCATCTCGGCGGTCTCACCGCCCAAGAGCGCGCAGCCCACCGCGGCGCATGCCTCGGCGCAGCCCTTCACGATGGCGGCGACCTGCGCGGGGTCAAGCCGGCTCGACGCCACATAATCGAGGAAGAACAGCGGCCGCGCGCCCTGAACGAGCGTGTCGTTGACGCAGTGATTGACCAGGTCGACGCCGATGGTATCGAAGCGCCCCAGCGCGGTCGCGATGCGGGTCTTGGTGCCCACGCCATCGGTGCTCGCGACGAGGACCGGATCGGCCAGATCGCTGAACGCCGACGCGCTGAACAGCCCGCCAAACGCACCGATGTCGCCGAGCACGGCGGGCCCGTGAGTGGCCCGCACGGCGTCAGAGATTCGGCTGAGCGCGTCCTGCGCAGCGTCGATGTCGACCCCGGCGTCGCGATAGGTCAGGCCGGCGCCGGCCCCACGGTGCTCGGCGCCGATATCGCGCCGCACGTGCATGCCTTCAAAGGCGATCTTGCCCAGGCCAAGGTAGGCGCGGTCGAGCGCCCTGGCCAGATCGGTCCCCTGCCCGGTCACGGCGAGCACGCGCCCGCCGCTCGTCGCCCAGCCGGCTTGGGTCGCGCGCGTGCCGGCGTGATAGACGGTCACATCGGGCAGCGCGTTGACGGCCTCGATGCCTTCGATCGCGCGACCGGTGTGATACGCGCCCGGGTAGCCGCCAGACGCCGCGACGACGGTCGCCGCCGCCCCGTCGCGCCATCGCACCTGCGTTGGGTCAAGTTGGCCGGCCGCGCACCCCGCCAAGATGGCGTACAGATCGGCGTCGAGCAAAGGCAAGATGACCTGCGCCTCGGGATCGCCAAAGCGGACGTTGAATTCGAGCACCCGCGGCCCCGCAGGGGTGCACATGAAGCCCGCATAGAGCACGCCGCGCAGGGGGGTGCCCTCGTTGGCCATGCCATCGACCGTCCGCTGGATGATGACCTCAGCTGCGGCCAAGAACGCGGGCGTCGCGCGCGGCGTCGGTGCGAAGGCGCCCATGCCCCCGGTGTTCGGGCCCCGGTCACCCTCAAAGGCCCGCTTATGATCCTGCGCGGCTGGCATCAGGGCGACGCGCGCGCCGTCGCAGAACGCGAGGACCGAGATCTCGGGGCCCTCTAGGCGCTCTTCGAGGATGACCTCGCGGGCCGCGGCGCCGAAGCGTCCGTCAAAGACCGTCGCGATCGCGTCCCGCGTCTCGGCGAGGTTTGCGGGGACGAAGACCCCCTTGCCCGCCGCGAGACCAGACGCCTTGACCACCACGGGGAAGTCGACCTCGGCGAGCCAAGCGAGCGCCGCCTCGCGGGCGGTGAACGCCCGCCACCGCGCCGTCGGGATCTCATGGCGATCCATGAACGCTTTGGCGAACACCTTCGACGACTCGAGCTGCGCCGCCGCCTGCGTGGGGCCAAAGCAGGCGATCTTGGCAGCCGTCAGCGCGTCGACGAGGCCCGCCGCGAGGGGCGCCTCGGGGCCGACGACCACCAGATCTATCCCCAGAAGTCGCACCGCGGCGATGATCTGATCGGGCGCGTCGACCGCGAGCGTCGGCAGGCTGCCGATGCACCCCGCGTCGGTGCCGCCATTGCCCGGCGCGACCCACACACGGCGGACCTGCCTCGACGCCGCGAGGGCCAACGCGAGGGCATGCTCACGCCCACCGCCACCCAGCAACAGCACGCTGGCCAATGAGCCGCTGGCCGATGAGGCGCTGGCCGATGAGGCGCCGGGCGCTGAGGGGTTGGGCAGTGAGACGCTCGACATGACGGGTGGTTGCATCGTTCAGCCTCGCGTTGGGGCGCGCCAGGCGCCCGATTTCTGAGAAGACAGCGCGCTGACATCGATGGGATAGGCGCCATCAAAGCAGGCCGCACAATGCCCGGCTGGCCGACCATTCTGGACCGCAGCGCGCATCCCTTCGACCGACAGATATCCCAATGAGTCCGCGCCGACATGCCGACAAATGCCCGCCTCTGACATGCGGTGCGCGATCAACTGTTCATGGGTCGCCAGGTCGACGCCCATGAAGCAGGGGTTGCGCACTGGCGGCGAGCTGATGCGCACATGCACCTCACGCGCGCCGCCGCTGCGCAACAGATCCACCAGCTTGCCCATGGTGTTGCCGCGCACGATCGAGTCGTCGATCAGCACGACCCGCTTGCCCTCAATGTTGGCGCGAATCGGGTTGAACTTGAGCCGGATGCTCGCGCGCCGAAGCTGATCTGTCGGCTGAATGAAGGTGCGCCCGATATAGCGGTTCTTCATCAGGCCTTCGCCGAAGGGGATGCCAGACGCCGCCGCGAACCCCAACGCCGCTGACGTCGCGGAGTCGGGCACCGGGATGACGATGTCGGCCTCGACCGGATGCTCCTTGGCCAGCTGCGCGCCCAGCGCCTGCCGGGCTGAATCGACCACCCGACCGTCGACGACGCTGTCGGGCCGCGAGAAGTAGACGTACTCAAAGATGCACAACGCGGGCGTCTTCTTGGCCTCGGGTTGCCGCACTACGGTGATGCCGTGGCGATCGAGGCGCACGACCTCGCCGGGGCGGACCTCGCGCAGATGCCGGGCGCCAATCGTGCCAAAGGCCGCCGACTCGCTCGCCGCGAGGTAGCCGATCGTCGTGCCCTCTTCGTCGGGCAGATCGCCCAGACACAGCGGTCGCATTCCCAAGGGATCGCGCAGCGCATAGACCGCATCAGGGGTCAGCACGACGAGCGAGAACGCGCCCTCGACCTGCGCCATCAGCCGCTCGAACCGCGCGGGCCAATCAGGCGCGCCGTCCTCGCCTGGCGCGGGCTGCGCGAGCATCTGGGTGAGCACCTCAGAGTCGCTCGTGCTCACCAGCCCGACGCCGCGCTCAAAGAGGGTGCGCCGCAACTTCGCCGCGTTGGTCACGTTGCCATTATGGGCCACCGCGACGATCCCGTGCAGGGTGTCGATGCGGTACGGCTGGGCGTTGTCGACGGTGCTGGTCCCCGTCGTCGAGTAGCGGTTATGCCCGATGGCGATATGGCCGGTGAGCCCGCTGAGCGCGTCCTCGGTAAAGACCTGGCTGACCAAGCCCATGCCGCGATGAATGCGCGAACGGCGCCCGTCGCTCACCGCGATGCCGGCGCTCTCCTGCCCGCGATGTTGCAGCGCGAAGAGCCCGAAGTAGGCCACGCGCGCCACGTCGACACGCCGCTCGGGCAGCGTGTACGTGCCAACAACGCCACAGGCCTCACGCGGCCGGTCAAACTCATCGGGGGCCCAGGCGTCGCTCACGGGTTGATCGATGCGTCGTCGTTGATGATGCGCAGGCGATGCCCCTCTTGAGCGGCAGCGACACGCGCACGCAGGCGTCCATCGGCCAGAGCGAGGATCTTCGCGGCGGCGAGCGCGGCGTTGCGCGCATCGATCACGACGAGCGGGGCGACGCCAGACGGCATGCGCAGCGACGAGTAGATGTCAGCGCCGCCAAAGCTCGCCGAGTAGGGCGGACAGGCGATGACGGGCGCACGCACCTGGCCGCAAATCAACGCGCTCAACGCGTTGGAGCGCCCGGCGATGGTCACGTAGACCTTGGGTCGACCATCGGCCTCATAGACCGTCAGCAACTCCATCAGGTAGCGCGGCGCCTTATGCGCCGACGCGACGCGAATGTCGCTGTCGATGCCCAACTCATTGAGCGCCGCCTGCACCGCCTTGCCATGGTCGAGGTCGCTCTTGGATCCCATGATGATCGGGACAAATGTCTCAGACATGATCTTCTCCTCGGTCGTCAGATGGAGTAGTCGGCGAGCGCGGCAGACATGCGCTCAGCGAGAGGCTGCGCGCCCGGTACGAAGTCGGTGCCGGTCAAGCGCTCGAACACATCGATGTAGCGGCGAGCGAGCTCACACACCACGTCAAGCGGCAGGGCCGGCGGCGGCCCATCACCGGTGTAGCCGACCGACTTGAGCCACTGCCGCACGTACTCTTTGCTCAAGCCCTTGGGCGCCTCTGGCCAGGTGTCAGCGATCCAATACCGGCTGCTGTCGGGCGTGTGCACCTCGTCGATGAGCACCAACTCGCCGTCGACCAGCCCGAACTCGTACTTGGTGTCGACCAGGATCAGCCCCGCCTTCGCCGCGACCGCCTGACCGCGCGCGAAGATCTCGAGGGCAACGGCCTGCACGCGCGTCCAGAGCTCGGCATCGACCAGGCCCTTCTCCACCACCTCAGCCGACGTCAGGCGCTCGTCATGTTCGCCCATCGCGGCCTTGGTCGTCGGCGTGATGACCGGCGCATCGAGGCGATCGTTCTTGGCCAGACCGGCGGGCAGGTCCAGCCCATATGGGCGAGGTACGCCCTGCTCGTACAGCGTCCACAACGACGTGCTCGTGACACCCGTGATGTAGCCGCGCACGACCACCTCGACCGGCAACACCTGGGCTTCATGCGCCACCGTCACGTTGGGATCGGGCAGGGCCAGCACCTGGTTGGCGACGATGTCGGCGGTCTGCTCGAACCACCACGCGCTCAGCTGATTGAGCACCTGCCCTTTGAACGGGATGGCGCCGATGACCCGATCGAAGGCGCTGAGCCGGTCGGTCGCGATCAGCAGCCGCGTCTTGGGCTGGCAGTACAGGTCGCGCACCTTGCCTTGGATGCGCGTGCCCAGGGTGTCGAAGTCAGTGCGCGCGAGCGCGTGTGGGGCGGCGGCGCGCAGCGTGATGTCGTCGATCATGGTCGCTCTCCAGGGGTGACGAGTTGGCGAAGGTGTTCGGCGACGGCGCGGGCACGGGTGGGTGCATCGCCGACGTAGTCATCTGCGCGCAACCAGCCGTGAATCTGCGCCGGCGTCGCCCAGGCATGCAGCCGAGTGTCGTCAGCCAACGACTGCGCCAACGGGTTGGGCGCCTCGGCCTGCACCGCCGCCCACGCCGCGAGGGCGTGCTCACGAATGACCGCATGCAGCACCTGTCGATCGCCGCCGCGGCGGGCGAGCGCCATCATCAAGCGCTCGGTCGCGGCGAAGACGCCGAAGCGTTGCAAGGTGCGCGCGGCGGCCCGCTCATCGATGCGCAGATCGGTGATCAAGCGCGCTGCCCGGGTGAGCAGCTCGTCGCACATCAAGAACGCCTCGGGCAGCATCGTTCGCCGATTCGCCGAGTCGTCGAGGGTGCGCTCCAAGTAGGAGTGCGCCGCGTTGTCCCAAGCGATCCGCGGAAAGCCCGCGACCGCGCGCGCCATGGAGCACATGTTCTCGGCGATGATCGGGTTACGCTTGAACGGCATCGCGCTCGACCCGACCTGATGGGCCCCAAACGGCTCGGCCCACTCGCCCAGCGTCGGGGCCTGCAGCAGGCGAAGATCGGCCGCGAACCGATACAGGCTCTGCGCCAACGCCGCGAGCCCCGACAGCAGCCGATGCTCTTGCTTGCGCGGCGCCGTCTGCGTCGCGACCACGAACGCTGACAGATCGAGGCGACCCATCACCGCGGCCTCGAGCTGCGCCACGCTCATCGCGTTGCCATCGAGCAGCTCGGCATAGCTCGCAGCCGACCCCACCGCGCCCTTGAAGCCCTTGCCCCGAATCTCATCGCGCAGTCGCGTCAGATCGGCGAAGTCCATGGCCAGATCCTGGCCATACTGGGCCAGTCGATGGCCCATCGTGGTCGGCTCTGCCGGCTGAAGATGCGTAAACCCCATGACGACCGTGTCAGCGGTCGCGTCGATGCGCGTCGCGAAGCCCGCCAACACCGTCCGCAACTGCGCCAAGAGCAGATCAAGGCCCTCGCGCAGCCGCAGCGCGTCGGCGTTGTCTTGCACGTCCATGCTCGTCGCGCCCAGGTGAATGATGCCGCCCCCGACCGGGCATTGGGCGGCGTACGTCTTCACCTCAGCCATCAGATCATGCCGCAGATCGCGCTCCCAGGCATGGGCCGCGTCAATGTCGATGTCATCGACGTGCGCTTCGAGATCCGCGACCTGCCCTGGGGCCACCAACCCGGCCTCGGCCTGCCCCGCGGCCAGCGCGACCCAAACTTGACGCCACCGACGCCGCTTGCCCGCTTCGCTCCACAGCGCGCGCATCGCGTCGGTGCCATACCGCCAGCTGAACGGTGACAGCCAAACCTCGTGGGTGAACGTGCGCTCTGCATGACTGTTCATGCGTCCTCCATGACGATGAGCTGCTCGCGGGCCGGCCCGACCGACACATGGCTTACGGGCACCCGCGCGAGTGATGAGATGTGTTCAACGAAGTCTTGCGCAGCGGTGGGCAACGCGCTGAACTGGCGCGCCTCGGTGCTGGGCGCCTGCCAGCCGGGGTGCTCCTCCCAGATGGGCTGGCACCGCGCGTAGTCGACAGTGTCGGGCACCCGATCGAGGGGCGCGCCGTCG
The DNA here is from genome assembly GCA_051276005.1 of Bradymonadia bacterium. Classification (GTDB taxonomy): domain Bacteria; phylum Myxococcota_A; class Bradymonadia; order UBA7976; family UBA1532; genus JBNMOZ01. The sequence goes on from JBNMOZ010000199.1 coordinate 7,855, forward strand.
AGGGTGTAGCCCGTGCAGACCGGGACCGATTCGAACCCGTCCAAGACATCGAGCTTGGTCACCGCCAGATGGGTGAACCCGTTGAGCCAAGCCGCGCGACGCAGCGCGACCGCGTCGAGCCAGCCACACCGCCGCGGGCGGCCAGTGGTCGCCCCGAACTCCTTGCCCACGTCGCGCAATCGCTCACCGAGGGGGCCATGATCTTCGGCCGGAAACGGCCCCGCCCCGACCGCCGTCGCGTACGCCTTGACCACGCCGATGACGCGATCGATGGCGGTGGGCGGCAGGCCCGCGCCGGCCGCCGCGCCCCCCGCGATGGGCGACGACGACGTGACGTAGGGATAGGTGCCCCAATCGAGGTCGCGCATGGCCCCGAGTTGGCCCTCGAGCAGCACCTCGGCGCCGCCGCGAACGGCCTCCTCGACGCGCGGCACGGTGTCGATGATCCGGTCGCGAATGGCGGCGTGCCAGCGGGTGCATAGCCCCATCATCTGATCGATCTGCACCGGCTCGCCGCCCAAGGCCACGAGCTGCGGGTTGATGCGCGCGATGGCCTGCAACAGCCGCCCGTGCAGATGGTCTGTGCGTCCCAGATCGCCCAGCCGAATGCCGGTGCGGGCGGCCTTGTCGGCGTAGGTCGGGCCAATGCCCCGCTTCGTAGTGCCGATGCGCGCGGTGCCCTTGCGCGCGGCCTCTTGCAGCCCATCGAGCGTCTGATGGTAGGGCATCACCAGGTGCGCGCGCTCCGACAGCCACAGGTTGTCGGTGGCGACGCCCGCGCCATGCAGCAGCGCCAACTCGTCAGCGAGCCCGTCGGGGTTGACGACCGTGCCCGCGCCAATGATGCACGCCGTCTTGGGGTTGAAGATGCCCGAGGGGATGATGTGCAGGGCGAAGCGCCCGAAGTCGTTGACGACGGTGTGCCCCGCGTTGTCACCGCCCTGAAAGCGAATGACCATATCGGCCGTTTGGGCGAGGTAGTCGACGATGCGACCCTTGCCCTCATCGCCCCATTGGGCGCCCACAACCACTGTTACGCTCATGCTCGCCTCCATCCGTTCGTGTGCAGAGAAGGCGAGCGTGTCATGCGCTCAGCCCAGGTCCCGGGCGTACGCGACGCCCCGCTTGAACAGGGTCAGCCCCAAGGCGCCGATGTCGGCGTCTTCGCGGCGCCACAAAGGGTGCTGCTCGGTCAAGACATGGTCTTCGGGGTGCGGCATCAAGCCGAGCACGTTGCCCTGCGCGTTGCAGACGCCAGCGATGCCGTCGATGGAGCCATTCGGGTTGGCCGGGTACGCGTCGCCGACATAGCGCAGCGCGGCGAGTCCGCGGGCTTCGATGCGCGCTCGGGTGTCTCCGGTGGCCACGAAGCGGCCCTCACCATGCGCCACAGGGCAGTCGATCGGCCGCTCAAGACCAGCCGTGAAGACGCACGGGCTGTCGGGCTGGGGTTGCAGGCGGACCCAGCGACACTCGAAGCGGGCCGATACGTTATG